>JAJRTM010000921.1 GCA_024278285.1 Planctomycetota bacterium | reverse complement strand
TTCCCAGCCCGTTGGGCTGGGCTAGTGCGTCTTCAAGTCTTAGAGTTGGGGTTGGCTTGAATTGATTTTTGTGGGATACTTCCAGAAACCCTGGTAACAAGGAGGTTCCCATGATCAAGAAGTATATCGTACGTCTTTGTAGCGACGAACGCCAACTCTGCACTGAAATCGTCAAGAAATTTACAGGCACTTCACAAAAAGTCCGCCGTGCTCAGATTTTATTAAAGGCGGATGCTGATGGTCCCTCTTGGACGGATGCAAAAATCGCTGATGCGTTTGGTTGTCGAATACAGACCATTGAAAACTTACGCAAACGCCTCGTGATGGATGATTTTGAAATTGCTCTGAATGGAAAGAAACGCCCCACCTCGCCGACAGAGCCGATTCTCGATGGTCGAGGGGAAGCGAAGTTGATTGCGATGAGGCTTGGGGAACCGCCAGCTGGTTATGGAAAATGGACACTACATTTACTGAGCGAAGAATTGGTGGCACTCGAAGTGGTTGATTCCATCAGCCATGAAACAGTTCGTAAGACGCTAAAAAAAACGGCATGACAAATCGCAAGATCGAATACTGGGCTTTTTTCTCATTTAACAAGGGCCGCCAGATGCGAACGCCGAGTTCGTTGCAAACATGGAAGAAGTCCTCGAAACCTATGAAAAAGCGTATGATTCGGCTCATCCGGTTCTTTGCATGGACGAGCAGCCGGTTCAGTTATTTAAGGAAACACGCACGCCGATCAAGGCCACGATAAATCATGCGAAGCGTTGCGATTATGAATACGAACGTAATGGAACAGCAAGCATTTTCATGTTCGCCGAACCGCTTTCTGGATTTCGTCAGGCAACCGCACGGCCTCAAAGAACGAAGGTTGACTGGGCTACGGAAGTTGCTCATTTGCTTGAGACTCGCTACGCTGATGTTGAAAAAGTAACGTTGGTGATGGATAACTTAAACACGCACACCAAAGGAGCTTTCTATGAGACATTTGAACCAGAACGGGCGCGGGCTTATCTGCGTCGCCTTGAATTTTGCTTCACGCCGAAACATGGGAGCTGGCTCAACGTTGCCGAATGTGAATTGAGTTGGATGACGAGTCAATGTTTAGAGGGCCGCCGTATTGGGGAATTGGAGATTCTTCAATCCGAAATTAAAGCCTGGTTTGAACGAACAAACGCGAGACAACGTGGAGTCGACTGGCAGTTCAAAATCGGCGACGCCCGCCAAAAACTAAAGAGACTGTACCCAAAGATTAAGACTTGAAGACGCAGTAGGCCTCAAACGGAATGACTTACGTAAAAGGGATGACATATCATGCAACTCTGCGAAGAACAAATTAAACAAGCAATCCTCCATCCCGAACCGCCTGTTCGCAAGTTGGCACTGGATTATTTTTCCCAGTCGTTCAGTCAAGACAAAACCGTTATGCCGCTCGTTATCGAAGCAATGAAAAGCTTAGATGAAAGAGAACTCTTCCATTTCGCATTCGAAGCAGTGCAGCTTCCACAGACGGAAAGTACAATTCAATGGTGCATGGAACAGCTCGACCAGGAATTGATTGAGCAAGAAATAGTCGGTCCTCTCCTGCATTACACTATTCCTCTGTCCAGACTGCTTGTCAGCGCTGAGCTTCCCCTGATACAGGATAAAGAGTCTGAGATATTGAAACTTCCCGCTTTGCATCCTGAAGCGGTCCATGTACTTTCCGAACGACTCGAACTGCTTTCTGAATCGCCTGAATCGCTTTGGAATAAACTGACCGATTTCTGTGAACGGGAAAACGCGAAAAAATACATCTCCGAGATGGATACTCCTCATGCTTATCGTATTGTGGAAGCCTTGGTTCGCAGCGATGCCGATATTGCTGATCGGGTTCTTGAGATGCTCAATGAAGAAGTTGATGTCTCAACGAACAATCCGCGAGAGTTAATGCAGGGATTCGTCTTTCGCCTGGCTGGAGAATTGCGTCTCACCGTGGCGGTCCCTTGGCTGATCAAAGCCGTTAAGGAAAATAATGATTGGTATCACGAACTTGGCACGAAAGCCCTGGCTCAAATTGGTGGAAATGACGTTCTTGAAGCTGTCGCGGAAGAATTCCCCACTGCTGATTGGACTTTTAAGCTGTACAGTGCTGGTGTCCTGGAAAAAATACACACGGAGAATTGCATCAAAAAATGTATGGAACTTTTTAACAAGGAGAAGAATCAGGAGATCAAGACCATTCTCGGGCGAGCCGCTCTGGCTCATTTTTCTTCCGAAGCGATTGAACCGGTACGGCAGCACATCTTGGAAAGTGAGCACGATCCTGAAATTGAGGACTTGCGAGAGGTCCTCATATCAATCAGCACATTGTTTGAAATTGATTTTTCTGAATTTGCAGACTGGAAGAAACAGTGTGAAGAAAACCGCTTACGATTTGAACGGCAAATCAATGAAATGGACAAGATATGTTTTCAGGCTTCAGACGACGACGAAGATGATTCTTCTGAAGAGGAACCTGTCCATCAAAATGAATGTGACTATCTGGACGATGGCGAGTATATCGAGCCATCTTATCCACAGGAGACAATCGTCCGTCAGGGGGCCAAAATTGGGCGAAACGAACCCTGCCCCTGTAGTAGCGGAAAGAAATATAAAAAGTGTTGCATGAATAAAACGAATGAAGCTTCAATACTTGATTGAAGTGCTGTCGTTAATTTTATAACCATGTAACGGGTACCACAGCGTACCCCGGTTGGTGTTTGCTCATTCTAAGAATGCGGGTACCTGCACCAGGGCCATCACTGGCCCGGCTCGCCTGCTGTTTCCTATAGGGCGCAGGTGACGGCCTCTACGACTGAAAGAGTTTTGTGTCTGATCTTCATCTGCTTCTTCCCTTGATCGCTGCTGCTTTGTTTGTCTGCGGGTTACTTTTCATTAAACAGGTCAGTGGCAAGCAGATCAATCCGTGGACGGTCACGTTTCTTTCGAATCTCAATGCTGCGATCATCTTCTCTTTTTTATGGCTTCTCGGCGGACCGGGCCAACCCTGGCAGATGCTTTGGCAGCCATTTGTGATCGCTACTTTGTATGTCCTGGGAGTTGTCTTTACGTTCAACGCGATTGAGCGTGGGGATGTTTCGGTCGCAACACCTGTGTTCGGCGTCAAAGTTTTGATCGTTGCGATACTGGTCACATTTTTTGGCGGTCAATCTCTTTCGATGATGGTCTGGATTGCCTCTGCGATCGCGGTGATTGGAATTGTAATGATTCAATGGACTGGCTCTGGACACCCCAGGCATATTTTCATGACGATCATTTTCGCAATTCTGGCTGCCTGTTCCTTTGCGACCTTCGATCTTCTCGTACAAAAATGGGCGCCGGCATGGGGACCGGGGCGATTTCTTCCGCTCATCTACTGGATGGTCGGACTCTATTCGATCCTGTTTATCCCTTTTGTGCAATTCGATAAAATCTTCGACCGGGAAATTCGCGTCCCGCTTTTCATCGGTACGTTTTTGATTGCCTTCCAGGCGATGTTCATCGTTTTCACGCTCTCTGCTTTTGGCGATGCAACTCGTGTGAACGTGATGTACGCAACCCGTGGAATCTGGAGTGTGGTGTTAGCCTGGATTGTTGCCAAACGGTGGGGAGGCAGCGAAGCCTCGGTCCCCTATCGCTGGATGTTGGTCCGCCTCTGCGGAGCGATCCTGCTTACCGCAGCCGTGATACTCGCCATTCTCGGCGGATGATCGTTTTACGAATTTTCAATCTAACAGTTCCATCGAGCATGGCACTCACAATCTAAACAACAGCACGCAGCTTGAATCCAGTCAGGCGATCACTCATAATGGCCTCATGTGGAATTGCACGTGCGGCGAACAACATGAGTCTCTATTTCTTGCTGAATTGAACTGGCTATTTCCACTTTTCTTCCCGCCTGGATACAGCATGCTCTTACGAAACAGGCAGGAATGTCTGTACTCCGTTTTGAATGACGAGAGGTTCGATGAATAAAATCGCCAGAGTCGTACAGAAATTCAGCTTGTCTGAGCAACCTAAAGAGTTTCACTTTTGGTTAAGGCAATCGGAATCTGCAAGAATAGAGGCCTTGGAACAGATCGTTCGCGATCATCACCGTGGGCAATCAGACCATGAACTGCGACTTCAGAGAGTTTGTTCAATTACTCAACGATCATAAGGTTCGCTACCTTGTTGTCCGTGGTTACGCTGTTGCTTTTCACGGGCACCCACGATATACCAAGGATCTCAATATTTGGATTGAAGGTACTTCCGAAAATGCTCTGCGAACATTGTCCGCTCTCGATGAGTTCGGATTTGGCTCTCTTGATATTAACCTGAATGACTTTTTAAACCCTGGTCAAGTCATTCAACTTGGTTACCCACCACGCAGAATTGATCTTCTCACTTCGATTTCTGGTGTCGATTTCTCTCACTGCTTTGACTCGCGCATTGTTACAGAGATGGAAGATGCCTTGGTTAATTTTATCAATTTAGAAAACTTGCGAAAAAACAAACAAGCCAGCCAGTGGTCGCCCTCAAGACCTGGCAGACTTGGACAATCTCCCTTAGTATCATTATCAATGTAATGTTGCGCAAAAGTGGCAGGATTTTATTACCACGAAAAAGAAAGATGTGAACCACCGAGGCACGGAGAACACTGAGGCAAAACAAAAAGAAGAGGGAGTCATGGAGAAAAGAGTTTCACGCAATGGCGAGGCGACGCAAAGAAAAGGAAAAAAGAACAGATACGATGACTGAATATCAATTCGCGAAAGTTCACGTTTCGACATCTTCTTAAACCACTTGTAGCGATTCACCAAGCCCGTTTCAGTTGATACGTACCTGGCAATTCGGCACTGCTTTTTTTAGTTGGTCGGCTCCATTTTGGGTGATGCCGGTTTGTGTCATTTCTACTTTTTTTAGTGATTTCAGTTTTTCCAATGTTTCGATTGCTGCATCGGTAATGCTTGTTTCACTGAGGATGAGAGTGGTTAAGTTACTGAATTTTGCGAGGGTTGGGATTTCTTTGTCTGTTATTCCTGACTGTGCAAGATTCAGTGAGATCAGTTTTTTCGGTTGAGGGAGCAAGTTCAGTGACTCTCCTTTTGCGGCGATATCACGCAGGGTCAGCTTTTTTAATTTACTGTATCCTTTCAGAAATTGAAGCCCGGCGTCGGTGATGTTGGGTGTTTGATAAAGTGTTAAATCAACCAGCGAAAGATTTTTCAAATGGGAAACGCCTGCATCGGTTAAGTTGCAATTATCGAGCGATAACCCTTGCAATGCTTTCATTTTTGCTATCAATGGCATGATCGAATCATCAATTAACTCGCCCCCTGTTTTGAGATTTCGCAGGCTCGCTTTGGCGGAGACTTTTTCGATGCCGGCGCGTGTCAGTTTTCTGCAATTTCGGATATCGAGTTCACTTAGTTGAGGCAGTTTCAATATCGTTTCCAATCCGGAATCGCTGATATTGCATCCTGAAACTCTGACCGCTCGCAATTGAGGCATCCCTGCCAGGCTTGTCATGCTGGCATCGGTAACGAGCGGGGAGAGGCGAAGGTCGATGATCTTCAGTTTTTTCAGCTTAGGCAGTTCCGCCAAACCGATATCGCCAATGAGTGTGTTTTTCAACGTGAGTGAAGTCAGTTCGCTTAACTTTGCAATTTGTGGAGCGAGTTGGTCGCTGATACTTGGTCCTTCCAGCACGAGAGTTTTCAAGTACGGAAAGATGAGAATCTGCTGCATCTGATAATCATCGACCCAACTTCGATTGGCAGCCGTGTCGAGCAAAATGACATTGCCATTTGGATCTTCTTTCATCGCGATACCAAGTTCCGCTGCTGTTTTTTTTGCAGCGATAATCTTCTCAGCCAGTTCATCACTGATTTCAATTTTAACCGGTTCAATTTTCGGCTTTGCAGGAGTCTGAATTGGCTTCTCTGCTTCATTTGATTTCGCAGAGTCAGCAATCGCAGCGGTTTCATGTTCGGCTGGTTCATTGGATTTGTTACAGCCGAACAGACAAAGAGTGAGCAGGATGGCAACCACTTTATGGAGCTGTTTATGGAAATGCGAAGCCTTCGTGAAACCAGTTTTGTTTAACAGAGGAATATTTCTGACCATGTTCGATCTCTTTCAGTACCAATGAATAATAACTTGCAATATTTTCTTATTGTAAGCAGCGAGAGGCTCTCAGGGTATTGATTTGGTGGCAGTAAAGTTTCGTGAACCAAAAAAATGAGGTAACTACTCAGCCGCACGGCGATAGCCGCGGTGATTGTCATTGCGGCGCACATCCTGCGGCTGAATCGTTATCATCATTTAATTCAGGGAGAGCTTTGGATAAGTTGCAAGTATTTTAGAAGAGCGGGGCGGAAGCTGGAAAAATGATCTCCGGGAATCGCTTCTGTCGTTAAGAGTGATTTGTCTCCTGCTTCTTTCTTCGCCTGGTTCATGCCGATACTCAAAATGGAATCAGCACTGCCGGTGTAACCAAAATGCTTATGTTTCATTTCATGGATATTTCCTACAAGTAGTCGCAGACGAACTTCCTCTGGGTTACTGGTATCGAAGGGAACAATGTCGCTCATGATTGTTGCGAGATTTTTGGGATAAACACCCCCCGCACTGCCGCTGTGTCTAATCGGTGCATCGTCCCTTAACGAAAGAAGTGACGAAATACCACCACCTGCACTGTGACCAAATGCGTAAATCCGCTGCTTGTCAACTCCTTCCTGCCCGGCGAGCCAACGGCATGCAGCCGCAGCGTCGTCTACTTCGCCATAATAAAGTTCGAAGTATCCCGGGTTCCCATTTTC
>JAJRTM010000920.1 GCA_024278285.1 Planctomycetota bacterium | reverse complement strand
GGTTGGGGGCCGTCAGGCACAGGATGCTCGCGCCATGTGTACTCGATAACATTGGCACTTCCAATAACAAAAAGAACCCACATGGCGCGAGCATCTTGTTGCTACGCAACCCAACCGCTAAAAGCGGATGGGCTACCCAGTTAGCTTAAAATATCCTGGCACTTTTGTGCAGCATTCCATTGATAATGTCTTAATGGTCTTCGCTTTTACAAAATTCTTCGTAGGCGGCTCGGTCCAGCAGGCTTTCCAGTTGAGAAGGGTCTGACAGTTTGACGCGGAACAGCCAGCCGTCTTCGAAGGGGCTGTCGGAAAGTTTCTCCAGATTGGTTTCCAATGTCTCGTTTACTTCGCTAACAATACCGCTGAGTGGCGAGATTAAATCGCTGGCTGCTTTGACACTTTCAATCACGCCGCACGATTCTCCGGTAGTGAGAGTTGCCCCCTGTTCCGGCAATTCCACGAAGACCAGATCAGTCAATTCTGAAACAGCAAAATCGGTAATACCAACCGTTGCAGTTTCCCCCTCTACAGAAACCCATTCATGAGATTCAGTATAACGTAATGAAGATAAATCCATCAGAAACGCCTTGTGATTAGTTGTTCTATAATAATATCAGTGAGATGAGAAAACGAGATGAAGCCTGACAAACACCTCCCCGGGAAATGCTATCCCAATGATTCGTTTTGAGCAACGAAAGGGACAAGAAAGGAATCTCTGAATTCGATTTTTTGCAGAATAGGCAGAAGTGAAGCAAGGTCGCTCTTATTGAAGTTGCTCTTCCTGCGTGTTTTCCAGTTCAGAAATTTTTTGCAAGCGTCGGGCGTGCCTTCCACCTTCAAATTCAGTTTCCATCCAGATATCTATCATGCGGTCGACCAGTTGTTCGCCAAGCAGTTCTGCGGAAAGGCAAAGCACATTCGCGTTGTTATGCCTGCGGCTCATTTCTGCAGTGACTTCATCGTGACAAACCGTTGCACGAACACCTTTGAACTTGTTCGCTGCGATGCACATTCCCATACCGGTCCCGCAGATGAGAATCCCCCGATCAATATCCTGATGGGCAACATCTTCAGAAACTTTGATCGCAAAATCTGGGTAGTCAACACTCTCTTGATCATCGGGCCCATAGTCAACAACCTGATGACCAAGATGATTCAATTTTTCCAGTATTCGTGATTTCAAATGAATACCACGGTGATCGCTGGCGATGGCTATTTTCATTTCAGATTCTGTCTTTAATTCACTCTGGAATTTTGATGTAAACCGAAATTCCCTGCCCCTTAAATTTCGGAAATCAATTTATCCAGATGGTTTTTTATACCAGCCACAATCGCCTCTTTACACTGACGATACACTTCTGGTCCCGCTCCAATAGGATCTGGGATATCTCGCCCGTGAACCCCTAATACAAAAGTTTGCTCTTCCAGGTCCGCCCGGTGATGTAATACGACATCTCGATGGTGACCAGTCATCGTAAAAACATAATCGGCCTGATCCAGCAGTTGTTCGGTCAACGGCTGGCTGCGATGTTGAGACAAGTCAACATCTTCCTGGTTCAGCAGGACAACTGCGTCTGTGCTGGCGGGCGACCCAAAATCCGCTGCAATCCCGGCTGAGGCAATCTCAATCCCCTTTTCTGGCAATTGCGATGTCAAACAGTGTAGTTCATCAGCCAGTAATTTGCGACAAACAACTTCCGCCATCGGACTACGGCAAGTGTTTCCCGTACATACAAAAAGAATGAAAGGACCACTCCGCTCCATAATTGTTGATTCATTCATACCGTGAGACTCAATTTCAAAAACTCCGTCTGCTCGACACTTTACAACCGCACGTGAACATTGTTTCTTTATCTCTCCGGTGTCAATTACATAATTCAAACAGTTTGGAAGCAAATCCACAAGTCTGTAACAGTTTTCTACAAATGGATTTACAAAGAAGTCCCCATCAGGCAAAATAGGAATGAGAGCTAAAGGCCACGGAGACAGTGAATGTACACCCCTCAGCACTTCCCCAGAAGATACTCTGCAGCGAAAATCACCTACAATTCGCCCGTGACGTGCACATTTGTCTCGTGTCCTTGATTGATGAACGACTAATTCGACAGATCCCGCACGAAATCTCTTCAATATTCTGATTCCGCGGGGAGAGATCGGGGTAACGAAATCGGCCAATTCCTCAGCAGATCGAAGTAGAAGTGTCACAGGGCAGGGGTCCGTAAGTATACTGTCCCTAAGGACTATCTCAGGCCAGCGGGTTGATTTCAATAAATAATCATCCTGAAATCGAACTTTCACCCTCTGAACAGCTAAATATCCCTGATCTGTCGAAACACCAATTATTTCTCCTTTTCCCAGGCGTTCTACTGCTTCGTGAACTGCCTGCTCTGTTTCTTCCCGGCAGTTGCATTTCCTGATTTCAGGTTTCATAAGCAGATGGATTGAATAGTAATAGGGTGATGACCGATATGATACACCTCGAACTTAGCTTGCGGATTTTATCGGCAAGCAGGCACAAATCAATCGTGAAGCAACTGGTTTTTCGGGACAAAATCCTGCTCAGTTGACCCGCACAGGGAGAAGGGTTATCCTGTCCGGCTTGAAGTTTTTGGTGATTAGCCGTTCGAACTGACAACTACGACAGTTCGTGAAATCGCGATACATCCGTGTGAGATCGTATGCGATTCGGCCTATTTGTAAAGGTGAGTGACGATGGACATTAATGTCAAAGATATTCTCGATGCCGGAGTACATTTCGGACATCAAGCGAGTCGGTGGAACCCCAAAATGCGACCTTATATATATGGTCGCCGCAATCGCATTCATATTATCGACCTGAAAGAAACCGTTCGTGGTCTGGTTCGGGCGAAAAGATACCTCCAGAAAGTTGCTTCCCAGGGAAGTTTAATTCTGTTTGTTGGCACGAAACGCCAAGCAGCCGGTTCTATTAAAGAGTCTGCTCTTATTTGCGGCATGCCTTACGTAAGTGAACGCTGGCTTGGCGGTATGCTCACTAACTACCGCACGATCCGCAATCGCTTGAACCGGCTTGAAGAGCTGGAGAAATTGCAGGAAACAGGTGAACTGGCTGGTTTCTCGAAAAAAGCACAGGCGAAACTGATTCGCGAATACCGCAAAGTGAATCGCAACCTGGGCGGAATCCGAGAGATGAACCGCCTTCCTGAAGTGATTGTGGTTATTGATCCCACTAAAGAACACAATGCCGTTCACGAGGCCCATTTGCTTGGGATTAAAGTTGTCGCGTTGATCGATACCGATTCCGATCCTGATCTTGTCGATCTGCCCATTCCCGGTAACGACGACAGCATGCGATCCATTCGCATCATCATGGCTCATATCACTGATGCTGTTGCAGCCGGTCGCGGAATTGTCCCTGGCCAGGAAAATACGGAATCAGTCGAAGAAGAAGAAATGAAGCCAAAGCCAAGCATGTAGCAGGCGGTTCGTTACATTAGTTCTGCGAACCTGCTGCTGTTGCCTGTTGTCAAATTTATGCTGCAATAGAACGTGTACGGTTTATTGCTTCTGTTCAGAGACATTTTCTGAACACGATTGAAAATTCAGATTTCAAATTATTTGAAGGAGAAACCCTCAATGGCCGACATTACGGCTGCCGCAGTGCGATCACTGCGAGAAAGAACTGATCTTCCCATGATGCGCTGTAAACAGGCGCTGGTTGAATCTGGTGGTGACGAAGAAAAGGCGATTGAAATTCTTGCTTCACAAACGGCAAACATTCGCGCCAAACGTGAAGCT
>JAJRTM010000919.1 GCA_024278285.1 Planctomycetota bacterium | reverse complement strand
TGAATTAAACAACAGGGACATCAAATTCGCTTCCAAGCAGGAAACCGAGTGGGGAACCTGGGCGATCCAACTTCGTTTGACTGATGAAGGTGGCGAGAAAATGCACAAGCTTACCAAGGCGAATATGCCTGTGCGTGATCCTAATCCAGAGCCTCCCGATTTTTCTGATCCTAATGAACCAGTGCAAGCGAAAGAGGTGAACTCCAAAGAAGCTAAACGGCAAAAATCTCTCTACAAAAGATTGGCGATTCTTGTTGATGGCAAACTGATTATGGCTCCTGTTATTCGGGCCATTATTGGTAAACATTGCCATATTAGTGGTGGTTTTACCGAAAAAGAAGTGGGTCGAGTTGTTAACGCTTTGAATAGGCAACGGGAACAACTCAACGTGGTCCTCATTTTAGTAGATGATATGGGATGGACCGGGGTGGGTTGTTTTGGTTCGGATTTGCATCAGACGCCCAATATCGACCGGCTTGCAAAACAGAGTATGAAGTTTACCAATGCGTATGCGGCTTCGCCGGTTTGTTCGCCGACGCGGGCTTCAATTATGACCGGGATCTCGCCTGCAAAATTGCACATGACGATCTGGCACGAATCGGCTGTACATCCGCCGCAAAATCGTAAAGTGATACCGCCGGTGACTGAAGGGAATCTTGATCTCAATTACACAACGCTGGCAGATGTTCTGCACGAAGCCGGTTACTACACGGCTCATCTGGGGAAATGGCATCTGGGGACGGCTGGATATTATCCGGAGAACCAGGGATTTGATGTGAACATTGGCGGGACGTTCTGGGGTTGTCCTTCAACATTTTTCTTCCCCTACAAAGGACCATTCGGCGGGCAAAAAGAGATGCGTTATGTGCCTCATCTGGAAGGAGGAACTGAAGGAGAATATCTGACGGATCGGCTCACTACTGAAGCTCTGAAAATCATGAAAGCTCAGGCGGACAAACCTCTGTTTCTCAACATGTGCTATTACACCGTGCACACGCCGATTGAAGGGAAGCCGAGTTTGGTGAAAAAGTATGATGAGCTGGTTGACCCCAAAGCTGATCATCACAACGCAAATTACGCAGCGATGACAGAGACGCTGGATGATAATGTCGGTCGGATTCTTAAACAGATCGATGAACTGGGAATGACGGACAACACGATTGTTATTTTCACTTCTGATAACGGCGGTTACATCAATGGTTATCGGGAGATGGATCGGGTGACCGGCAATGCGCCACTTCGGTCTGGGAAGGGGTCTTTGTATGAGGGAGGAATTCGCGTGCCACTGCTTATTAAATGGCCGGGTGTAACCGAAGCAGGATCTGTTTGCAACGAACCGGTCACCACCTGCGATTTTTACCCGACGTTACTCGAAATTCTTGACATACCGGGCGATTCGACCCACAACGCAAAAGTGGAAGGAATGAGCCTGGTTCCGTTGTTGCAAAAAATGGCAATGCGTTTGAAACGCGATTCGATTTACTTCCATTATCCCCATTACTACCCGACGACAACTCCGGTAAGTTCGATACGATCCCGCGATTGGAAACTGCTCGAATATTACGAAGATGGCAGACTCGAACTTTACAACCTTGCTGATGATTTGAGCGAATCAAATAATCTGGCAAAACAGAATCCGGAGAAAACTGCGGAGCTTCAAGAAGACCTGCACCGCTGGCTTAATAAAAACGATGCACAGATTCCGGTGGAGAATTTGAACCGCAAAAGCAAATAATGGAAACACTTGATTGGATTTGGAAAGTGGAATAAAACAGAATGCTCAACCGAAAAGTATATATTTCAGGTGAGATTGTCACGGAAGCCGACGCAAAGATTTCTATTTTTGACAGCGCGGTCATGCTCGGCGATACCGTGACCGAATCGACACGCACATTCTCGCACAAGCCATTCAAACTGAAACAACATATTGATCGATTGTTTCAGTCTTTGAAAGTGACGCGTATCGATATTGGGATGACAGCAAAGTCTTTGATGGATATTACGCTTGATCTTTTAGAAAAGAATTTGGGCTGTTATGGAGCGAACGAAGATTGCTGGATTGTTCATAACATTTCGCGTGGTCTTTCGATCGCCGGTGCAGACCCGACGGTTCAATGTAGCCCGGCGACAATCATGATTTTCACGCAACCGATGGATTTGCGTACCTGGGCACGTTTTTACTCAAAAGGGTGTCATGCGGTTACTGCGATGAGTCGTATTATTCCGTCGCAATCTTTGGATGCCCGTATCAAAAATCGCAGCCGGCTTTCTTACACGATGGCAGAAATGGAAGTCAAACTGGTGGACCCAGAAGCACAGGGAGTGATTCTGGATGTGAATGGAAACATCGCAGAGAATAAAGGAGCGAACTTGTTTTGTGTTCAAAACGGAAGTTTGCTCACACCAACGACTGAAAACTGCCTGGCAGGAATTAGTCGGGCAACGACAATGGAACTGGCTGAGAAACTTGGCATTGAAGTGAAAGAGTGCCGCGTTCAACCTTACGATTTCTATACAGCGGATGAATTGTTTTTCACAAGCACGCCGTATTGCATTATGCCTGCGACCAAATTTAACGGCTTGCCCGTGGGGAATGGCCAGATCGGGAAAATCACCAAACAGTTATTAGCCAGTTGGTCTGAACTTGTCGGTGTCGATATCGCTTCCCAGGCAGAGCAGCAGTTGGAGAAGTAGACTGCAACCGGCAGTATCTTCTTTTATTTACTCGGCTATTTTTCGTAGAACCAGTCGATGCCAATTCGGGCCAGATGCAGACCATCGTTTGTGTGATACGCGACCAGAGCCAGATTGTTATCGATGAATTCGATGCACTGGTATCCGTAATCGTTCTTCGGATCGCGGACGATGTTACGTTGATGCAGGAATGTCTTGCCTTCGTCTTTTGAAATAGCAGTTGTCAGAGCGCACCGTCTGGCGAGTTTCTTGCCACCTTCTTCAAGGTCTGAGCGTTCGCCAATCCAGATAAACAATAAGTCGCCGGTTGAGGGGATACGCCGAACCGTAGGCAGACCCGCATAGGGCATTTTCAGTTATTTAATGGGCTCGCCTTTGGACCATGTTTCACCCCGATCTTTTGAGTAGGCACGCACGGGAAATCCGCTGTATGTGCGAGCGAACATCATCAGCCGTCCGTCTTTAAGTTCTACTGCATCAGCCTCCTGAACCTCAACCTTCCGCGATTTGTACAGATCGACCTTGTTCTTGCTGGGGTGCCAACTGTGCCCGTTATCGTCCGAATAAAAACAGAATCCAACGTAACCGGAATGGTCATGGCTACTGGGCATGTACTCCTTCTGTTCTGCTACGGCGATGATTCGCCCATCTTTCAGAGAGAACAGTTTGTCATTATGAACCAGGGTGTAACCGGGATATGGAGTGACGAGCAGTTGTTCGGTCCAGGTTTGGCCTTCATCTGCGCTGCGACGATAAAACACCTTGGCGTAGTAAGGGGTGGCTGGATGCGTACTGTAGTTGTAGGCCAGAAGAATCTCGTCATTCTTGACTCGCAAAAGACTGGGGTGAACATAACGTCCCTTGGCTGGCAGCCGGGGCTGAGGAACAAGAACCGATGGAACTGACCATGTTTTCCCTTTATCAGCAGACTTCTTAACCATGATGCCACCGCTTTCACCATACTCGGTGTAGCAGAAAATGATGGAACCATCTTTAATCTGCAACAGATCGCCATTGTTGCCGCGGTAGCCTCGCGCCACTTTGGGTTTCTTGACAATGTGCACATCTTCAATTGGCGTTTCACCAATCGCAAACGTTGGTGCAAAAAGCAGGATGCCTATCATCACAATCTGAATATTCATGGTCCTCTTTTCTTTCGCAGGCCGTTTGAGTTGCGTAGCAACTAGCCCGTCTTCAAGCCTTAGAGTTTGGGTTGGCTTGAGTTGATTTTTATGGGATACTTCCAGAAACCCTGGTAACAAGGAGGTCCCCATGATCAAGAAGTATATTGTACGCCTTTGTGACGAAGAACGCCAACTCTGCACTGAAATCGTCAGGAAATATAAAGGCATCTCACAAAAAGTTCGTCGCGAACAGATTTTATTGAAAGCGGATGCCGATGGTCCAGCCTGGACCGATGTAAATATTTGCTGATGCGTTTGGCTGTCGGATACAAACCACTGAAAATTTACGCAAACGTCTCGGGGTGCAGAACGCTATTTGTTTTTTTGTTGGATTTATGGGCTGTGGGATTGGTAGTTGCGGAGGGATTTGCCGGGGCGGGTGGTGAGGTGGTTGTGCAGGCGGGCATCATCTGAGAGTAGTGCCGCCCGGATT
>JAJRTM010000918.1 GCA_024278285.1 Planctomycetota bacterium | reverse complement strand
TTTGCAGAACACGAATGCCACTCTACGCCGTGAAGTAAAAATTGGTTTGGAATGATATAAGTCTTGATGCGAAAGGGGGTTTCGCGTTATGAAGCGACTAGCCAAACTGCAATTATTGTGCAGTTCGATACCCTCTGGAAACCCAAATAGGAGTTGGGATGTCGCATCCAGACAAGAAGTCATTATCGCAATTCGTCATCAATAATGAAACCCTCAAGCTCGTGATTGACTGGCTTTTGAAGCCGGAGTTATTTTCCGGCATGCAGGTTCGTTCGGGGAGTAAATGGGAACCGAGGCTTCTCGCTGCCACGGTTTTGTTTTCGCGTGCAGCGATTATCAATGTCTAACGGACCGCTTTGTCCATGCTCGTAAAGTCGCCAAAAAGACATTTCGATGGTACAACGATCCAGGCGATTCGTATCAGAGATTTATCGGCGTGCTAAAAAAATGGCAGACACGATTAACTATTGCCATTGTTGCGGAATTGCGTTTATGGATGCAGCAAGAACTTGTTGACCAGTGCCGTTGCGTGGGCAAAATGTGGGCTAGAATAGCGAATGCGTATCCCAACTTTTGTGGGGGCGATTCCCTCCAAAAACGACAGGGATGATTTCTGCCTGATGCTGACATTCCCTCCCGGATAACGCTCTGTGTTGGGATACGCTCCGCTATCCCAACCTACAAAAAATCACCACATTCACCCACGCTACGTCACTGAAACCGAGCCACCGGCTTGCCAACCTTCTGCTCACGATCTTTTTTAATTGTATTCGTATTCATGAGCGAGTTATAATGATTTCATAAAATTATAACGAGACACGAAACCGCAATAAGTTGAAAAATTCACAACCTAATAGCGTACCCTGCGGTGCTGATTTCGTCAGCCCAGATTGCAAAGGCAATCTGGGCCACACGCTGGTGGCGAATTCGGAATCTGTTGGGGTTGTTTTCGATGCATGAACTGATAGACTGGATTTTAGAAGTGGCTTAAACAGGATCGATCCGGGCCGCGAAATCTATGGCGAATTTGATGCCGGATAAGGAAAACAAGGAACATAATTATGATGAAGAACTCTATTGGTATCTTAGTCGCGTGTGCTGCCATTGTGTGCGTCTGCAAGACGACCTTTGCTGCCGACCAGGTAGCTGATCAAGCTGCGGTTGAGAAAGCGATTCAATCGTATACAGTCGCATTCAATGCTGGCGATGCGAAGTCGCTGGCAGCACATTGGTCCCCTGATGCAATTTACATCAACCCGCTTACAGGTAATCAAGTTGAAGGTCGAGTAGCGATTGCGAAAGAGTTCGAATTAAATTTGTCGCAGATGAAGGGTGTTAAGCTAGTAGTAAACGTTGAGTCGATTCGTTTTATTTCCCCCGGTGTCGCAGTAGAAAATGGCATCGCGAAAATGGTATCTGCTGATGGCAAAGCAGAGGAAAGCATCTACACGGCGATTCATGTTAAGCGGGACGGAAAATGGCTTTTGGATCGCGTGACCGAGGAAGATGTTCCGGTTATCTTGTCGCATTACGAACAACTCAAAGAACTGGAATGGATGATTGGTTCATGGGTCGATGCTGATGACGAATCTCGAATTGAGACGACTTGCCAGTGGACTCGGAACAAGAATTTCATCACTCGATCATTTACTGCTTCGGTTCAGGACCGCATTGATTTAACCGGCATGCAGGTTATCGGATGGGATGAGTCTGCGAAACAGATCCGGTCCTGGGTCTTCGATTCTGACGGTGGTTTTGCTGAAGGACGTTGGGTTAAAAAAGGGAATCGTTGGTATGTTACTGTGACAGGCACATTACATGATGGCGGCAAGGCAACATCGGTCAATGTTATTTCCTATGTTGATGACAACCAATTCAAATGGCAGTCAGTGAGTCGCACAATAGATGGAGAACTATTGCCGAACATCGACGAAGTTATTGTTGTTCGTGCCCCGTCAGCCAAATGAATCATATAATGCTCAAAAGAATGGACAGTTTCATGACTAAATTCATCTACACTTCAGTTGCGATCTCTATCATTATTTTTTCTTCGTTAAGTGACGCCCAGGCCCGTGGTGGTCGCGGTGGAGGCGGTCGCGGAGGGGGATTCAGCCGTGGCGGCGGCGGAGGCGGAGGTGGATACTCGCGACCATCGGCTGGTCGCACTCCATCGGTAAGTCGTCCATCAGCTCGCCCGAGTGTTAGCCGACCTGCTGCTGGACCGAGGCCGGGGGCAAGTCGCCCAACAACTCGCCCGAACGTTAGTCGTCCTGATGCTGGATCGAGGCCGGGTTCAAGTCGCCCAACAACTCGCCCAAACGCAGGTGGACAACGCCCGGGAAATAGCGTTCGCCCTGGGGGCAGTGGAAGACCATCTCGTGATCAATTACAGAATTTCCTTGATGTAGGAGGAAAGCCCGGAACACGTCCTTCAACTCGTCCTGCAGGCGGTGGTGCAGCAGGCGACTTCCTCAACAACAGACCCTCCACAGGGCGACTACCTAACGCCGGTAAGCGTCCGAGCATTAATCCTGTGCGTCCAGGTGCTGGAGACAGGCTAACGGGAAATCGTCCGGATAGAATTGATAATCGACAAACGCGTCAGGGAGATCGTCTGAGCCGTCGTGACGAAGTACGTAATCAGTTTCGAGACAACCATCCCAGATACGATTTCTGGAAAGATCATCCTAATTGGGCTCGCTATCGAATAAATCGCCCTTATCGTTGGGCAACCTGGGGCTTGATGGTCGGTTGGTTTCCCTGGAACTTGAGTGAACCTGTGTCATATAGCTATGGCGACAATGTTTATTACGAAGGTGACACCGTTTACTATGGCGACGAACCTGTTGCAACAGCTCAAGAGTACGCCGAGCAGGCACAGACAATTGCTGCCAGCGCTCCTGAAATTTCCGAGAAAGACGAATGGATGTCGCTTGGTGTGTTTGCAGTAACGCAGGATGGTGAAAAAACTGGACCGCCTCCAACTTTATTTTTCCAACTAGCGGTCAACAAACAAGGTGTAATTTCCGGTACTCTTCAAAACACGGCTACTGAAAAGTCACAGTCAATCGAAGGAATGGTTGATCAAGAAAGCCAGCGGGCAGCTTGGGGTATCGTCGATAAAAAATGGCCCATTATGGAGTCCGGAATTTCCGATTTGACGGAAGATACGACACCTGTATTACTCCATTTCGAAGATGGTCAAACACAGCAGTGGTTGCTTGTAAGACTTGAAGATCCAAAAGAAAAAGCAGCCGAGTAAGTTTTATCTGGGTGAATGTTCGAAGTTAGTTGAGTAGGCCAGGCACAGCCTGGGCTACCCATGTAGACCCGGTTAATTTATTAACCAAGGCGGCGTAGCCGTAAGGGGAAATGGTGATTTGTGATGAGAACATGAATGATTGGAAAAGTTTTTGCCGGGTGCCATTGCTAAATGATGGAATTGGGGTGCCACTGTCTGGCTTGCCCAGCAGTGCGAGTGACGACTGCCCTTCATCATTCAAGCAGGGTTAACTTTAACGTCCCCTCCTGTATTACCACGAAAGCCTGTCGCCGCGACCGCACTGCTGGACAAGCCAGCAGTGCCACCCGGCGGGCTACCCGGTATGCAGGAAATCAAGTTTTCAATCAAGGCCAATTCAAACATGCGGCACTAGATTCATCGAATAGGGACGAGGCAATTTGTGACTTGAATGATCCTAATCAAGGTGTGAAATGGGGAGATAGGCATTGAATAGCGAGCGACGTATTTGGATTTTTGGGAATCCCGACAAATCGGAATCGGGATTCGCCATGCCCGGAGACATGCAAGATTATCTGCGTCACGACATCTTTGCTGTCGAGGATGGCCGATATCGATACACGCTTGCCAGACATGCGGACATCATCGTCCTGTCTCGTGATGGATTGGCTTACGGCCATCTCGACATAGACGAGAAGGTTAAGCCGACCGACGCTGATCGTGAAGCGTATCCACGAGTCACCAACGTCTACTTGGTTCGGAAGTCCTCGCTTTATGAAAAGCCAGCCCAGCTTTCGAGCATGGGAGTTAAGGGATTGAGATTCGGATACAAGTTGGACGAAAGTAAGTTCCAAAAACTGCTGAACTTGGCGGGAAAAATCACGGAGTACAATGGCGGTGTCGAACTGCCTGAGTCAACGGCTGATTTAGAACGTATTCTGCAAGAGGTTAAGCGACGACTTGGGCAGAGTGAGTTTCGAGCGGCGATAGTCGAAGCGTATGGCGGGAAGTGTGCGGTCACTGGCTGCGATGCTGTGGATGCACTTGAGGCGTCGCATATTGTGCCGCACTGCAATGTGGAATCGAATAACCCTCGTAATGGCTTACTCTTACGAGCCGATATTCACACTCTGTTTGATCGACACTTACTTGGGATTAATCCTGATACGAAAAAAATCGCCATCGCACAACAACTGCTGGAGACTTACTACGGGAAACTGAATGAAAAAGAGCTAAAAACCCCCGACGACACAAAGTTTCACCCGGATCATGAATCTCTGAAGCATCGGTGGACTCAATTTACTGAACAGGAGCAGTAACGTGTCAGCAATCGGATGTGTCGATTTTTCGTAGAGCATCGTGAGAAGGTCAATTCGGTTATCGACTTACGCGGGTGGTCAGACCACTTTTTGTGGTTGGGTGCCGTGAGGCACAAGATGAATGTGCCATGTGGGTTCTCTCTTTTATTGGAAGTTCAAATGACATCGAATGTCCAAGGCTAGATGCTTACTCCTGCCAGCCTTGTGATCTTTTAACTGCTCGATGCCAGTCGGTGAGGAGAGAATCAATATTTTCTTTTTCCATCTGGGGCTTGAACTCTTTATCGAGTACCCATTTCTTGGCGATTTCTGCCTGTGATTGCCAGACGCCTACACCGAGTCCTGCCAGGTACGCTGCCCCGAGGGCGGTTGTTTCCTGAATGGTGGGGCGATGGACTGCGGTTTGTAGAATGTCTGCCTGGAACTGCATGAGGAAATTGTTCGCGGTCGCTCCGCCGTCAACACGCAGTTCAGCCAGATCGATTCCGGAATCCCGTTTCATGGCATCGAGAACATCATACGTTTGATACGCAATCGATTCCAAAGCGGCTCGGGCGATATGTGCTTGCGTCGTGCCTCGTGTCAGGCCGATCATCATTCCTCTGGCTTGTGTATCCCAGTAGGGGGCACCGAGTCCGACAAAGGCAGGAACAAAGTAAACGCCGCCGGTGTCTTCGACGGAAGTCGCTAACGATTCGGTTTGCTCTGCGGAGGAAATTATTTCGAGGCCATCACGTAACCACTGAATGACCGCCCCTGCGATGAAGATGGAACCTTCCAGACAGTAAACGGTTTCGCCATTGATTCGCCAGCCAACGGTTGTGAGTAGGCCGTTTTCAGAAAGTCGCGGCTTGTTCCCGATATTCATCAGCATAAAACAGCCGGTGCCATAGGTATTTTTGGACATGCCTGGTTCAAAACAAATTTGTCCGAATGTCGCCGCTTGCTGATCTCCTGCAACGCCTGCAATAGGAATCGACTTACCGAAAATTTCTGGAGACGTTTCTGCAATCACGCCGCTGGAATCAACCACTTCGGGGAGCATCGCACGGGGAACGCCGAAAATCTTGAGCAGTTCATCAGACCACTGCTGCGTGTTGATATCAAACAGCAACGTGCGTGATGCGTTGGAGATATCTGTCACATGCGATTTCCCCCCTGTTAGTTTCCAGATAAGAAACGAATCGATCGTGCCGAAAAGAATTTCACCCTTCTCTGCGCGAGATTTTAATTCAGAATCGTTTTCCAGTAGCCAGGTCAGTTTGGTTCCCGAGAAATAAGGATCAAGTAACAAGCCGGTTTTCTGACGGATGGTTGGTTCCAATCCTTCTGCTTTCAGGCGGTCACATATTTTGTGTGAGATGCGAGATTGCCAGACGATAGCGTTACCAATCGTTTTTCCGGTGTCGCGTTCCCAAAGCACAATTGTTTCTCGCTGATTGGTGATGCCGATC
>JAJRTM010000917.1 GCA_024278285.1 Planctomycetota bacterium | reverse complement strand
TAACAATTCAAGCAGCGAGCTTTCATACCATCTGGGGACAGATTGTTATTTGAAAGGTATGAATGTCCGGATAACTTTCGCACAATCTGCCCCCAGAGCTGGAAATCTCATTGCATCTGGGGGCAAATTGCCGCCAGCCGTGTCGTCAACTGTTCACACTATTTCCGACAATTTGTCCCCAGCCACCCATCACTGAATAGTTACGAATAAGATACTAATCAGACTTGCTTCAATTGCACTGCCATGTAATTATTCCCGTGAGAAAATGATCCTTATCAATCATCGAATTCAACGGGCTCTATTATGATATTCAAATGGCTGAAAAACCGCCGCCGTAAGAAACTGCTTGCTCAGCCATTTCCCGATGTCTGGTTGACTTATCTGGAAGAGAACGTGCATTTCTATCAAGACCTTCCTGAAACACAACAGCGGAAATTGCAAGATATTCTTCGTCTAATTGTTGCAGAAAAAAACTGGGAAGGTTGTAAAGGGTTTACGGTAACTGAAGAAGTGAAAGTGACGATTTCTGCCCAGGCTGCTTTGTTGGTGCTTGGAATGCGGGGGCAGTATTTTGATCGAGTGCAGTCGATTCTTGTTTACCCAACTGTCTATTTCGCTGCTGAAAAAACGATGGGGCCTGGTGGAGTGGTGACCGAAGGGAATTCTGCACGAGAAGGAGAGGCGTGGTATCGCGGGCCGGTTATTTTATCGTGGGATGATGTTCTGCGAGGCGGGCGGCACGAGCATGATGGCCGCAACCTTGTCTTTCACGAATTCGCTCACCAGCTTGATATGCTCAACGGTCGTTCTACCAATGGGACACCGGTAATGGAAAGCAAACAGCAATACCAACAATGGCAAAAGGTTTTGCATTCAGAATATAATCAACTCGTCCATGATTGCAGAAATCGAAAACGTCCCCTGCTCGATTGCTACGGAACAACTAATCTTGCCGAGTTCTTTGCCGTTGCGACCGAATGTTTTTTTGAACGCCCCCAACAGATGCAGCATAAGCATCTCGATCTTTATAATATACTGGCAGATTTCTATCATCAGAACCGAGTCGCGTAAACAACTCGTCAACCAACGCCCGCAGATTTTCATCCATGGCTTTTTCTACTCATCTAAGTTCCATCAGGCTGGAAAGTGATAACTATTCAATGATGAGTGGCTGAGAATGACGCTTCCTGTTCTGAGTGCAGATTGTGTAGAATTCCTCTGACTATTCAAGCGTTTCTAGCAATGCCATCAGGAAGAAAGGATCATATTCTGTCGTCTTGCTTCTGTAGAAGAATTTATCCGTGAAAATCTGTGCTCATCCGTGGCTTTTTCAAATCTTCAGCCATTAAAATAGAGGAAGAATCGATCTGCTTTTAAGTGCCTCGCTTGTTGCCGAATTGTTGAATTTGTAATCTTGTGGAAAGATGAAAACCGTGCTGCATGGCGAGCGGTTGCAGCCAGATCATTTTTTCCACCAGCGATTTCGCTTCAATCGCCTGCGGCATCAACCAGACATTTCGTCTGTCGATCTCGGGGAATTCGTCCAGATATTCCAGCACGTCATTGACATCTTTGGCTTGATCAATCACAAATTTGAATTGACACGCATAAGATTCAAACAGCGAACGGATCGCTTCGGGAACGTGTCTGCGTTGTTCGTGACGGACTGACCAGGTCGCATCGTTAAGCGGCGTTGAATTGCTTCGTTTCGGGCTGATCGACATTAAATCGATCGGCAAATCTTGAAAGACGGTCCCAGCAGTTTCAATCGTGATGAAGCGATCCTGTTTTTTTAATGCGATTGCCAACTCATTCAAATCGGCAAAGATCATCGGTTCGCCTCCCGTGATGACCACATGCGGATACCACCACTGCTTGACGACTTCAACAATTTCGCCCACCGACATCTGCTCCCCTTCCGGCGACCAGGACGCATAAGGTGTATCGCAGAATGAGCATCGCAAGTTACAACCAGACAGCCGAACAAACACACTCGGCGTGCCGGTATGTTGTCCTTCCCCTTGAATGGATGCAAAAATTTCCGAAACCAGCAAGTATCTATTTCCTGAATGAAACACGATTAAGTAGCGGCCAGCAGTTTATACAGAGCAACAGTTTATACAGAGCATCAATCAAAATGTCACGGATACGTCAGGAAATCAGGCTGCTCTCATTTTGACTGATCACCACTGTACACCAGAAAATGCGAAAAATGATGATATTGCTCTTGCGTGCAAAATGCACATCGCTACACTTCGTCGAGTTGACTTGTTCAACCGATACAAAAACTTGGCACGTTCGACCGGTGCTTAAATGGTCGGCCTCTTGCTCGTAGAGAATTACGGGCTTTTGTACGAGATGTTAATATGACATCGTTCTCCTGGCAGTTCTCCCCGATGTGGCAGCACATCGCAAAACGACGCGAACTCAGCACGCTTTTCTTTCATGCGATTCCGGTTCGATAACGTTCGGGTTCTCTCTCATCGCTTTTCATTTGAGGGGATCTCTATTCATTCAAAAGAAGCACAGACATTCGGAGTCTGTCCTGTTTGAGCATCGCGTATTAAAGGCAGACAAGAATGTCTCCCCTCCGTTCAAACTGTTTTTTTGAATAAAGATAGGTTCCAAAGATACGCACCTACTTTCACATCATCCATCAAAATTCAGGGGATCAATATGCTTGTCTTATCACGAAAAAAACAGGAAGAAATCGTCATCGTCACTCCAGAGGGAGAAGAAATCGTTCTCAAAGTGATCAAAATTAGTGAATCGAGTATTCGCATCGGCTTGGAAGCGAATCCCGATTATCAAATTATGCGAGGCGAATTGATGGAACCTCGTCGCATCAACAATCGGGAATTTGCCCTGGCTGGGTATGAAGGAAATCATTGCGAAGCCGGTTGAGGGTGCGGTTATTGAAAGCGGCAAAGATGAATTCCCGCTTGGCGAGTCGCAATTTAATCTGATATATTATAGTGTACTGTTCGAGAGGCCAATTTTGTGCAAGGCCCACGGGAAACAGTCTCTCGAACACTCACTTTTTTGCTGACTCTACCGGATTCTATGTGCCAGTAATTCCAAGTCGTTTTTTATTGGCTGAAGGCCAATCTCATCATAGCCTGGGGCATCGCCCCAGGAAGAGATCAGAATAAGCCCCTTTGGCTGAAAGCCATATTCAATGCTTTTGTTTATGGCTTTCAGCCAATAAGTGAATCTGATCCTTTTGCCTGGGGCGATGCCCCAGGCTATGGTAAAATAGGCCTTCAGCCAAAAAACAGTAAAACTCGACAGTAATTGCCAGCTCGACGCAAAGCGATTATTACTCACTCAAACCGACACATAGAATCCGGTAGAGACAGACTTTTTGATATCAATAATTCCATACAGGTTGCTACTCCATGAATATATCTGACAAAACTCGGCGATCATTTCTAAAAAACAGTGCTGTATTGGCTGGAGCAACGATCTTTTCGAACAGTTCGCTTCATGCGGAATCGAAAAATGCCTGCGGTCCGCTGATGATGTATGTGGGAACTTTCAGTGCTCCATTAAAAGATATGCTTGCAACACAGGTCGATCTGCCGCCAGGTAATGGACGGGGCATTCATCTTTTTGAAATCAATCGTGAAACCGGTGCGGCAACACCTGCCGGGGTTTACGAAATGGGAACAAGTCCGAACTGCATGACTGTGAATGCTGAAGGAACCCGACTTTATTCCACCAACGAAACAGATCGCGTCGGAAAAGAAAAGCATGGGACAATCAGCTCCTTTGCGATCAATCGTAAAAATGGAAAATTAACAATCCTCAATACGGTTCCTTCTGGAGGAGCCGGCCCGACTTATGTCAGTCTTCATCCTTCTGGTCGCTTTTTGCTGGTGGCTAATTATTTTGGTGGATCGGTTTCCATTTTTCCGATTCTGCCTGATGGTCGCATCGGCGAAGCATCGGATATTAAAATTGATGCCGGTAAAATTGGCCCGACAAAGGCAGTTCACGCTCCACCGGGCAGTTTTGCCTTCAGCGGGCATGATCGAACTCACGCCCATCAAATTCAATCGGATCCATCAGGACGCTTTGTGATACACGTTGATCTGGGACTGGATAAGATTTTCATTTGGAAGTTCGACGACAAAGCAGGCAAGTTAATTGCAAATAAACCGCCTTCGATTTCTCTCCCGCCTGGTGATGGACCTCGGCACTTTCACTTTCATCCCAACGGCCACTGGTTCTACTCGATTCAGGAAGAAGGCTCGACGATTGTTTTGTTTGATTACGATCCCAAAGCGGGAAAGCTGACCGCTCGTCAGACGATTTCATCATTGCCGCCCGGTTTTGCAGGGAGTAATTTCTGTTCTGAAATACTGGTTTCATCAGATGGAAAATTCGTTTATGCGGGCAATCGGCTGCACGACAGTATTGGAATCTTTTCCATTGATCCAAAAAACGGCAAACTTACTTTCGTCGGGGAGGAATGGACACGCGGAAATTATCCACGCAGTTTCAGTTTCGATCCGACCGGACAATTTCTTTATTGTTGTAATCAACGAGCAGACAGTGTTGCCGTTTTTGAAGTGAATCGAAAAACAGGCAGCCTCAAATTCACCAACCACTACGTCCCGGTTGGTAACCCATCACACATCGTTTTTCTCGATTTGATGAAGTGATTTTTGATCCCTCCGTCCTTGATCATAGAAATACTGCATAAAAAGTGGCAGGATATTTTGAAATAACTGGGTAGCCCATCCGCTTTTAGCGGCTGGGTTGCGAAGCAACAAGAGGCTCGCGCCATGTCGGTCCCTTTTTTTATTGGAAGTTTTAATGATAATGAACGCACATGGCGCGAGCATCTTGTGCCTGGCAGCACCCAACCACTGAAGTGGTCGGGCTACCCTCGTCATTAGTTTTTGGTTCCGGTTTATCTGGGTTAGTATCTTATTCACTGAAATCCTGCGCAAAACTGGCAGGATCTTAGATTGTAGCGACCGTCGCCAGACGGTGGAAATCGGGTTAATCATTCGTCCACACTCTGGCGAGTGTGGCTACAACTTATTTGGTTCCGGTTTATCCGGGTTAGGAAATCACAGGATGAAATTTATTCATGCGGCTGATATTCATCTTGATAGCCCATTGCGTGGATTGGAACGGTATGAAGGTGCGCCGGCAGAGGAAATCCGTGAAGCGACCCGGCGGGCGTTAGAAAATCTGGTTGAGTTGGCGATTGAACAAGAGGTTGATTTTGTTTTAATCGCAGGTGATATTTACGATGGCAACTGGGAGGACTATAACACGGGGCTGTTTTTTGTATTGCAGATGAGTAAGCTTCGCGAAGCTGAGATTCCCGTGGTAATGATCAGCGGCAACCACGATGCGGCAAACAAAATGACAAAATCGCTGCGATTGCCGGACAATGTCGAATTACTGCCTCACAAAAAACCAGCCACTGCGAAAAATAATAAGTTGCAAGAACTGGGAGTCGCTGTGTATGGACGATCTTTCGGGAAGGCGGCTGAGTTCGATAACTTTGCGGTCGATTATCCCCCAAAAAACAGCGGTTTATACAACATTGGTTTATTGCATACCTCGCTGGCTGATCCACAAGGGCACGAACCGTATGCCCC
>JAJRTM010000916.1 GCA_024278285.1 Planctomycetota bacterium | reverse complement strand
TGTGCCGAGCGTTTGAAGTAGCTTTCCTTCCGGCGTATATTTCTGCACAATATGCAGGCCGAAATCTGCTACCCAGATATTCCCTTCATGATCGATCCGCAGTTGATGCGGGTTGACAAAATCTCCCTTGCCCCACGAACGAACAAATTTTCCCTCAGCGGTATAAACCTGTATCGGATCCGGCCCTTTTTTGAAGAACCAGATATCTCCACGAGCATCAATTGCCAAGCCGGAAACCCACCCTTTGGGGCTGATATCATCCGGAATTTGTGGCCAGGTCGGATCGACATCGTATTCAACAATGACTGGTTCTTTTGCAAAGCCAGGATTTTGAGCCTGCACACCAGAAGTAATTGTTAGAAGAAAAGAGACCGAGACTGTAACTGAAGCTAAAACACTCGAACCTTGATTTAGAATTTTTCGCTGTTGCATGGTCTTATTCTTTTCCTTTATTAAAAGATGGCAGAAGAAATTGTCGTGTTATTGTACCAGTTTAGCTTGCCCCTTGGAAATAGACTTCTTCAAACGGTTGCACAACGACAAATCCTTCACCTTGAAATTTCATTTGAATTGAATCGCCGCTGCCTCTTCCGAAGAACGTTTTGAGAGAGATATCGGTCTTGAATTCAGGGGTAAGGTTTCCCGACCAGGCAACCGTTGCATTCGGGTCAGTGATAACAGGTTCATCTGGGGTAACTTTTAACGTCAGCGGGTCATAATGCGTTGTCATTGCGATCAAGCCGTTCCCTTCCAGTTTAATGTTAAACAACCCACCCGCCATCATGCCGGTTATTTTTTCGCATCATTTTAATATCCCATTTCACTCCATCCTGAAACGCGAGTAAGTCGTTCCCATTGACAAAAATAGAATCGCCACCCAGTTCCAGAATGGTCACTTTTTTTCCATGATCTGCCAAATACAGATAGCCATTCCCCTCGGCTTTGGTTAGTCGAACTCCTTCGCCTGTGAATGTTTTTTTGAGAAACTTGCCGACACCATGTTCCAGAATTCCCTCGCGGGTAAATTTTATATTGCCATTGTAGGCAATCATGGCTCCCATTTTTGTCCAGACCATTCCTTCAAGATCAACTTCCAGAATCCGGCTGCTTTCTAACTCGAAAAAACCTTGCCCGTGATCCTTTTCACCTGTGCTCGAAACAAATTCTTCTAACGTGTATCTGCCCATTATTAATTACCTTTTCAAAAAGTGAAGGGGGTGAGAGAATAAATTCATGCTGAATAATGCTGGAGCCTATTGAGGCAATTCTTCCCACTCAAGTTCAACTTGAAGTCCGCGCCATTTACTTAACGGCTGATTATTGACCGGGTTCACCGTTAATTCATAATTATTAATACCACTTCGAACTGGTGCATGAGCCAATGGTGCGAATTGAAAATCGGTTTGGATGGTCACATGGTCGCAGAATGTTGCGGGATCGATATTCTCTTGGTTGCCTTTTTTTACAGAGTGAATTCTAATCCAGTAGTCGTAAACCGCAGAGGATTGTTGGTCAATCCAGGAATTGAATGATGCAAATTGGTGACCTTCAGTTTTCGTGAATTTCAGCGGAGTCCATTGTTTACGATCTCGTGAAATAGCGACATCCATTTTCGATGGATCAACATCACTTGGCAGAACCAATCTTCCACCAAGAATAACGTAAGACCAGTGAACTTCGACCAGGCGATCATTATTCACTGGCATCATCTGCGACATTATTCTTTTTTGCAGTAGTCTCCCATTCCCAAAACGGGGAGGTAATGCCGTCTTGGGGTACCGAATACTGTGGATTCGATCGTGGCGAGTAAAATCGAAAACAAGCTGGTCTCCCGGTCCGAGCACAGGGCGTAATGGCTTCGATTTATCTGTCAGCGGATCGTACGCCACGTTATTATCAGTTGATGTATAAAGGTTTGCGATACCCTGAGAGCTGCTGCCAATCGGGTCTTTCGGCGTCGCGGTGATAATTTGTGGTCGCTTTTCGAGATCGGCGACACTGGCAACTTTGCCCTCTTTTGTGCGATAAACAACTTCGTGATCGGGATCGTACATGTGCCACGCGCCGTTGTAATACGCTTCCCCAACAACATGCCCGGAGAGACCATGAATTCGCGATTTGATACCAGCCGCCCTGGTCAATTCGCTGAATGTTGCCGCGCTGTCGTCACAAAAACCGTAACCATAAACATTGAGAAACTTCACCGGATCGTGAATTTCCGCTCCTCCTTCAGCCGGGGTGTGATGATACCGCCAATCGACAAGCAACTTCCAGATCGCCAGGCATTTCTGCTCGTCACTCATTCCCGGTTCAATGACACTTTTCAACATCGATTCGATACTCGTTAAATCGGGATCGCCGCGATGTTTCAAATGAGGGATGACAGAACTCTTCTCATCCAGATTGATGTACCGAAGACGCAACATGCGAACTTTCGCCTTCTCATTTGCATTGATCTGAAACTGAGACAACTTTGATATTGCGGTAACTTTCGCACTCTTTCGCACATATTTATCGTCACTGACAAGCTCGTAACGCCGACCGTTTGTGCGCGGATCGCTGGAATCAGAAGCCGAAAAGTACAACGAAGTATTCGTCCAATGGCTGTACCGACCACGCCCCTGTTTGATGATTTGTTGATGTACCGAACCAGGCAAAGGCAACGCTTTACCATCTTCAAGCAAAATGCACTGCGACTTCCCCTGTTTATCCCCCATGCGATTCAGGTGTAATGTCGCGATATATCCGTAACCATCAATAGAGCTGATCTCATTCGGTTTAATGAGTTCACTAAGTTTGCGTCTCCCCGCCTTTTCTATGATCTGCTCAGGCTGCAATTGCCTGGTTTGAGAATAAAGCGGCTCGTTAATCGAAACGAAAAGAAGCAGGGCAATAAGATGTTTCATGACTCTTGTTTTCTCCATTGTTGTAATTTTGGAGTGACGCATTGCCATTGAATATTGTACTCTGGATAGAACGGCGTTCCCGTTTCCATTATCCTGAATTCGTTCCTGAAACACAAGATACTCCATTGAGAATGGGGCACATTGAGAATATGACAAAGGCAGACTCGATGAATTCATGCAAGCAAAGTTGGTTGATGATATTTCTATTGATTGTTTTTGCGTTAACTTTCAATAGAGTCAATGCGCAGGGTTATCACAACAGTACCAGGAAATTTACGGACCCGCAAAAAGTGTCCGAAAGTGATTGGTCCGATCCTGTTGAAATGAAGCGAACATGGAACGCAGCGATTGTGCGGATACCAGACGGCGGCTCTGGAATGATTAAAACCTCCATCCACAAAATCGAAGAAGCAATCATTCCGCAAGATAAAAAGTTTCCAACCATCATTTACCTGCATGGATGCTCTGGCGTTTGGAAGGGAACTTATCAGCGAATCGATTTTCTTGCCAGGAATGGATTTGCGGTGATTGCTCCGATTAGTTTTGCTCGCAAGAAGTATCCGAAATCGTGTAATGTAAAAAAGCATCAGGGGGGACTGTATCGCCCTACCTTAAAGATGAGGCAAAACGATGCCGGTTACGCCATCAGTCAGGCAAAGAAATTAAGCTGGGTCGATGTGAACAATGTTTTTTTGATGGGGCTAAGCCAGGGCGGAATTACGACCGCGACTTTTTATTCTGATGACCCTGCTGCATCGGTGAATGCAAGAGTCGTTGAAGGCTGGACCTGCCACGCGGGTTGGAAAGAGTATCGCGGCATCAATGCTCCAGCCAACGAACCAGTTTTAACTTTGGTCGGCGAAAATGATCCCTGGTTCCAGAAACGATGGAACCGGGGAGACTGTGGCGAGTTTTTGAACAAAAACAATGGCAGCATTTCCATTGTTTACAAAACAGGAAAATTACGTAACCGTCACGAACTATTTGAAAGTAAACAAGCCCAACAAACCGTTCTAAAATTCCTGAGGAAACATATTCGAAAATAATGTTCCCACAGGCAGCGACAACAATTTGAATCCGTTCGTAAAATCCTCGTTATTCAATCTCTAATTCTGCCATGTAAATTGCGGTGATTGTCTTCCCGTCGTCGTCTTTTTCGTGAGAGGAATAGTAAGACACAATTCCTTTTTTCGGACTCAGTTCGAGAAAGCCAGGGTAAGAATTATCGCCACCGCTGGGGAGTTCTGCAAATTCGTGCAAAGAATCATCAACGAGCCAGCACAAAGAAGTAACCGCTTTGCCGGTTAATGTTTTGCGGCCGCCCACCAGGTAACGATTCCCCCACTTCACAACCAGCGGACCGCCAATGTAACGATCAAGATTTTTTCGCTCCCATGTTTTGAAAGGATATTGCGAGCGGCAGATTTGTGCATTGCGACCACTGCCACATCGTGCGATCGCGAGTGCAGAACCATCTGGTTCAATCAGAAAGGCTGTTTCGTCGCCGTACTCTTTTTGGAAGAAACCGGCTGTCTTCCAGATGAGCCCGTCATCACTTTCGAGAATGGCAGATTCAACCAGCGGATCTCGTTCAGATCGGTTCTCGACTTTGGCAAATTCTTTTTTTCGGCGACCACACAAATAAGCTTTCCCGTTGTAGGTTGCGGCTCGCCACACATAATGCCCGTAAGTCCCTTCAAGCATAATCGGATCACTCCACTTCTCGCCATCATCACTCCAAACGCCATAGCCAAGCAGCTCGTTCAT
>JAJRTM010000915.1 GCA_024278285.1 Planctomycetota bacterium | reverse complement strand
ATTAGATGCAAAACTGAAAAACAGACCGTTCAATTTGCGACCTCTTTGGGTGAATTGCTCAAGCCGGGGGATGTTATTGCGCTCAATGGGACTTTGGGAGCAGGGAAAACGCGATTTGTTCGCGCAGTTGCTGTTTCTCTCGGCATTGATGAAGCCACGGTCAGCAGCCCGACTTATATGATTGTCCAAAGTTACCCTGCTCGCTTGCCTTTGCATCACTTCGATCTGTACCGCATCCAGGATGAAGAAGAATTGTACGAATCGGGCTGTGATGAATTTCTGGAAAGCGAAGGAGTCTGTTTGATTGAATGGGCAAGCCGATTTCCTGCTTTTTTGCCTGAAGATCACCTTGAAATTGCTATTGAAATCACAGGTAGGGACACCCGTCAACTTACCCTTACTGCATTTGGCCCCAAACACGAAAGGCTGATTCAGAGTTGTAGAAGCTCCGTTTTTTGACCAATTTATGAAAGGAACCTCATAGAACAAGCAGTTACATAATCACCCAGCACGGCTGGTTCATTCTGATAGCCGTTCGCAAACTTTTACCGTTAGTAGTGTAAACATAAAAAAAGATACTTTGGTTGATTATTATTAAAATACCAGTCTTCGGCTTGACACTGTAGGGTACTTACGGTGCAATATATGGTATGTTTTGATGCAGGCTATTGCGGAGCTTGGCGATGAAGAGGGGTCTTTATCAATAAGTTCAGCAAAGCAGTGGTTGTCTGTGGAAAAATGTCGCCCTTACGATTCCAACTAAATGGGACCATGCGGAATCGTGATACAATAGTAACGGCGGTATTGCCCACACAATTTGTGGCCTGTGTTTTATTTGAAGGTAACACGGACGCCCTTTCAAATTTCCTCCCTTGGTTCAAGGTGATTCAGGTGGAATCCTGAATGATCTGCAACTTGACAGGCAGAGTTGTGTCATGCACTCTTCTGCTCTCACCTTTGTAAACAGTGACCAAACGACAGATGGTGGTCGAATGGTTGCTGTGCGATGTTTCAAGTTGCTTGAACCATATCCGGTAGAGTTTCTGGACGTGAATTGCTGCGGGACCAAACTTTAGCAATTCATAATTCGGTCGCTTTACGTCAACGGAAAGAGAAGCGGTTATTGTTTTGATTCCAAAAAACGATAACTGTTTAAAGTGCAGACAATTACGTCTGCTGATGAGACATTATGTTTCGCAGAGTTATGCAATTGCATAATTTAACAGGGTCAGGCTGAAATGTTATATAATAAAAATTGCCGTATCGCCATCACTGGCGTAGGGGTCGTTTCCCCGATTGGTGTCGGAAAAGACGCATTCTGGAAGAATCTGGTTGCCGGAAAGTCTGGAATCGGTTTCTTGGAATCCGTACCTTCTTCGCGATTACCATCTAAACTGGGGGCGGAAATCCATGATTTCGACCCCAGCGATTACATTAACAATCGCAAGTCAATCAATTTGATGAGCCGCGATGCCCAGCTTGGTGTTGCTGCGGCAAATATGAGCATGAGCGATGCCGGCTTGCTGCCTGGGCAGGTCGATCCTGATCGCCTGGGCGTTGTGTTTGGCTCTGGGCATATTGCGTCCACTCCCGATGAATTAGCCGGAGCCGCACAAGGTGGCAACAGCCTTGACCAGTTCGCAGGCTGGTCAGAGGAACGCATGGGGCATATTCCACCGTTGTGGTTGCTTCGCCAAATGCCCAATGTTCAGGCCTCTTATATTTCCATCGAACATGATGCCCGCGGCCCCAATAATACAATCACTTGCTGCGAATCTTCTGCGATACTCGCTCTTTCAGAAGCAATGGGAACGATTCAACGTGACGCTGCTGATTGCATGATTGTTGGTGCGAGCAGTTGTGCAACCGACCCGTTTGATGTTGCTCGCTTCAATCTTTTCGATTCCCTGACGCGTCGGCAAGGTGATCCCGAACGCGCTTGCAGGCCGTTTGATCGTGATCGAGATGGTTCTGTCGTTGGCGAAGGTTCAGCAGTATTTGTTCTTGAACGAATGGAGCATGCTGTTGCTCGTGGAGCCGATATTTACGCCGAGCTTCTTTCTGTTGGTTCCGGATGCGATGGCACGACGACTGCCTCGGAAAATTCAGGAGCGGGGCTGGTCTCCGCGATTCAGTCTGTTATTCGTCGTGCTGATATTCGTCCGGAAGAAATCGGTCACATCAATGCCCACGGCAAAAGCACACAACGGGACGATCTGGTCGAAGCCGAGGCTTATCATCGGGCGATGGGGTCAGCAGCTTCCAATATTCCGCTGATTGCGTTGGGAAGTTATTTTGGTCAGTTTGATGCCGGGACTGGGGCGGTTGAACTGGCAGGATCAATTCTTGCGATGAGGAATCGTGAACTGCCCATCACCTTAAACTACGAAACTCCCGACCCTGGTTGCGAATTAAATGTGGTAAGAGACCAGACCCAATCGCTGCGAAATTCACTCACGTTGAGTGTTAACCGTACATCGATGGGACAAAGTGCCGCCTGCTTGCTTCGCGCCCTGTAGCATTTCTTGTATGCTCATGTTAGTTGATAACAACTTGGGCACGTTGTGTTGTAGCAACTCTCTGCCCATGCTTTGGTTCTGATACAGGGATTTTGCAACTGTGTGTGGTATTGTCGGCGCTATTTCTCTTGATGGATCTCGGTCATTCCCTGAACAAACGCTGGATCGCATGGCGAATGCGATTAAACATCGTGGTCCGGACGATGGTCATTCTTATTCAGAGCCTGGAATTTCCTTTGCAGCCCGGCGGCTGGCAATTATCGATGTCGCCCACGGCAGGCAGCCCATTGGTAATGAAGATGGTCAGGTGCAGGTGGCGTTCAATGGGGAATTGTTCGACTACCCTGTTCTCAGGGAAGAATTGCTGAAGAAGGGGCATCGGCTAAAAACTCATTGCGATACAGAAGCCTGGGCGCATTTGTACGAAGATTACGGCGAAGATGTTTTCCTGCAAGCGCGCGGACAATTCGCGACTTGCATTTGGGATCACAAGCAAAAGAAATTACTGCTCGGGCGAGACCGCGCTGGCATTTCGCCTCTTTATTATACTGTTGTTGATAACTGGCTGCTGTGGTCCTCGGAAATTCGTGGACTGCTTGCAACGGGCATGGTCGATGCCAAGCCGGATCGCCTGGGACTCGATTTCTATTTTAATTTCTTCTGCCAGCCAAGCGAACGGACCTGCTTCGAAGGCATTCAGATGCTCCCCCCCGGTTATCAATTGCGGGTTCAGAATGGCAAGATCGAGAAAAAATGTTACTGGGATCTCGACTTCCCAGACGCAGGGGCTGAACGTAGATTCGAAAATCCTGCTCAGGCGGAAGAAGAACTGGAACACCTTCTGCAGGAATCGGTTCGCAGACGTTTAATCAGCGAAGTACCTGTTTGCTGCTATCTAAGTGGCGGACTCGATTCAACAACAGTATTAGGTTTGGTAACACGAACTCGTGAGCAGCCGATTCAGTCGTTTACGATTTCGCTTGATAAATCGGGTCCAGTTGATGAACGGGAACAGGCTGTTGAATCGGCTAAAATTCTTAAAAGCCCGCTGGAAATTCTGAGTTTGAACTCGTTGGATATTGCCAACGCTTTTCCTGAGCAGATCGTTGCTTCGGAAGGTCCAGTTTTCGATACTTCTTCCTGCTGTTTAATGCTGATGGCGAAGCGGGTTCGCGAAATGGGGTTTAAGGTTGCATTAACTGGTGAAGGAGCCGATGAATTGCTGGCAGGTTATGTCTGGTTCCGTTACGCGCATCGCCGCCAGATACCAGGGCGTCCTGCTGTCCGTTTATTTCGCAGGTTAGCTTCTCTCACAGCAGGCGGGGGGAGAGCCCACCAGCACCCGATGAATGCTTTTCACGGTTATCGGATCGCTCAGCAAAGTTCTTACGAATTGATCGGACAGTCGCGAGAAGTTCTTTATTCTGCCGATATGTGGAACTCAGTGGGAGATTATTCGCCCTACCAAGATATTCCTGGCATGTGCGATAAACGCATCGACCATTGGGAACCGCTGAATCGTTCGTTGTATGCTGGATTCAAAATTATGCTCCCCGGCTTGTTGCTCGCCGCTAAAAGTGACCGCGTGACGATGAACAGTTCGGTCGAAGGACGCTACCCGTTTCTAGATGAATCTGTTGTCGATTTTTGTTCTTCAATCGATCCGAAACTGAAGCTGAAAGGGAAGCAAAATAAATGGCTGTTACGCCGAGTCGCTGCCCGCACACTTCCTCCACAAATTGCGAATCGCCCCAAGACGATGTTTCGTGCTTACCTGATGGCAAATTTCCTGGGAGAAAATCGCCCACAATGGGTGGATCAACTTCTCAGCAAGGAATCACTACAAAAATCGGGCTACTTTCAGCATGCAGGAGTCGAACGGGCAAGGCATGCCCAGGCGACAAAAAGACGCCGTTCGATGGGAAGATACATTCTCGACATGGGATTGATGGGAGTGCTTTCCACGCAGCTTTGGCACCATCTTTACATCGATTCCACCCTCGCAGATCTTCCCGACTGGACCGGAATT
>JAJRTM010000914.1 GCA_024278285.1 Planctomycetota bacterium | reverse complement strand
CCTTAAAATTAAAGGAACAGATCGGCTTATCGCCTTGGATGCCGTCTCTGGAAAAGAGATTTGGAGCAGCGACAAAAACATCTTCGGAACCTGGCTCGGCTATTCCGCAGAGTTTGGAATCCTTCTGCAATCCGGGCGGGCGGCTCGTGATATGTTACGCGATGAGCCAGCGAATCGAATGATTGCATACCGCGGGAAGAACGGCGATGTCGTCTGGGATAAACCGAATTCACACAGCGGGCCATGCCTGCTTCATCATCAACGCATCATCACGCAAAGTGGAGCGTTTGATTTGCTTAGCGGTGAAAAAGAATTGCGAACCAACCCGCTGACCGGCGTTAAATCTTCGTGGAATTATTCGAGGAATTACGGTTGTAATTCAGCCGTGGGAAGCGAATGTTTGTTGACGTTTCGCTCGGCTGCGGCTGGATATTTCGATCTGCTCAGTGATAGTGGCACGGGCAACATGGGCGGCTTCAAATCGGGTTGCACATCAAACTTAATTGTTGCCAACGGCGTTTTGAATGCTCCCGATTACACACGCACTTGCAGTTGTGCGTATCAAAATCAAACGTCACTCGCCTTCATTCACATGCCCGAAATGGAAAAATGGACGTTCAACACTTTCAGAATAAAGAAAGAACGCATCCGAAAACTGGGGCTTAACCTGGGAGCCCCCGGCGACCGGAAATCTGAAGACGGAACACTCTGGTTAGAGTACCCGTATGTGGGCGGTCCGTCCCCCAAAGTTCCCGTGGAAATTTTGCCCAAAAACGCAAAATGGTTTCGGTTTCATACTTCGGAAATTAAACAGGGCGAGAAAAAATGGGTCGCCGCATCGGGTGTGGAAGGGATTGAATCGATCAAAATAACAGTTGATCCGAATGCCGAGCAGTTGCGAAAGTATACTGTTCGTTTGCACTTCGTGGAGCCGAGAAGCCTCGCAGTCGGCGAGCGGGTTTTCGCTATTTCAATCCAAAACGAAGTGAAAAGCGAGCAGTTCGATCCAGTTGCTTTATCGGGCGGGACACATCGAAGCATCATGAAACAGTTCTCAGGAATTGAAATCAAAAAAGACTTGACGGTCCAGTTAAAGCAAAACTCTGGTTTTCAGTCTGCCCGTGCGGTATTGTGCGGTATCGAGGTAATTGAGCAGAAAAACTAAATATTCTCTTAATCTAGATTTTATATGATCTTATTCGAAGGGGAGACAGCCTGGAAACATTTGCGTGTTATTCCCAGCGTGGCTCGATAACCCCGTTAAACAATTGAATGTCCTACAGGGGTTACTCTCCTGGCATCAATGAGAGAGACAATGTTACAAAATAAAAAGCGGGCGGGTGTGGTTAACCAGGGCGTGTTGATCGCTGTTGGTTCGATTATTGTATTGGGGCTGCTTTCCATTTTTCTGATTTCCACACCAGATAAAAATGGACAAAATTCGTCCGGTACAACAACTGGTAAAAATGATACTGCTGGTGGTACCCAGAAAAATCTTGTCCTGTTTTGTGCAGCAGGAGTCAAACCGCCCGTTGCATCTGCTGCTTTGAAATACGCAAAGGAAAAATTCGGCACAGAAGTTCATCTACAATACGGCGGTTCAGGAACACTGCTCAGTAGTTTGAAAGTTGCCAAGATTGGCGATCTATATCTCGCGGCTGATTCCAGCTATCAACAACTCGCCAAAGAAGCAGGCTTGGTGAAAGAAGTCATCCCGCTGGCAATAATTCGTCCCGTCATTGCGGTCGCGAAAGGGAATCCGAAACAGATTAAAACGCTAGATGACCTGCTCAAAGAGAACGTCAAAATTGCATTAGCGAACCCCGAAGCTGCATCCATCGGGAAGCAATCAAAGAAAATTATGCAACAGACGGGACACTGGGAACGGATCGAAAAAAAGACGACCGTTTTCAAACCAACCGTTATGGATATCGCAGCCGATGTCAGCCTGGGAGCCGTTGATGCAGCCATCGTTTGGGATTCGACGATCAAGCAATTCCCCGACAAACTGGAAGCAGTACATGTTCCTGAGTTCGACGCCAGCGAAAAAACAATTTCTATTGCTGTATTAACCTGTAGTAAAAAACCGACCGAAGCATTACGTTTTGCCCGATACCTGCAAGCTCCGAAAAAAGGGCAAGTCGAATTCAAGAAATATGGCTACGAACAAATCAAGGGCGACCCCTGGGAACTTTCTCCCGAATTACTTTTGTACTCCGGCGGGGTAAACCGTTTAGCCATTGAAGATACAATTCGGCAGTTTGAAAAACGGGAAGGCGTCACCGTCAATGTCGCTTACAACGGCTGCGGCATTCTTGTCAGTCAAATAAATGCCGGCGCGATGCCCGATGCTTATTTTGCCTGCGATGTTTCTTACATGCACCAGGTGCAGGATAAATTCATGGCCCCGGTGACGGTATCAGAAACCGATATGGTCATCATCACGAAAAAGGGAAACCCCAAAAACATCAAGAGCCTGAAAGACCTGGCACGCGATGGGATTAAACTCGGGATCGCCCACGAACAACAATCCGCATTAGGCGCGTTGACCAAGCGGATGATGTCGAAAATTGATTACAACGGGCAAGACCTTTATTCAGCGATACAAAAAAATGTCAAGCAGAACACACCGACGGCTGACCTCTTAGTCAACCAACTTCGTATCGGCGGGTTGGATGCTTCGATTGTCTATCTGGCGAATGTTTCTCAGGTGAAAGATAAACTGGAAATTATTCCGATTACCGAAGCGGACCCCAGAGCAGAACAACCTATCGCGATTCGAAAGAAAACGCAGCACCACTATTTAATGCAGCGGTTACTCGATGCGATTGAATCGGTTGCATCACGTAAGAAGTTTGAATCTCACGGATTCCGTTGGCGTATCGAAGGGCCAACACCATGAGTGCTGGCACGGGAACCGAGCCAACTGCATCGAAAGAGCCGCCGAAAGATTTTCGGATCGGTTCCGATGTTCCGTTTTATCTCTGCTTCGGAATCCTGGGCAGCGTTTATGTTTTTCTGATCGCAGCGATGCTGATCGCAGAAGCAACATACACAACCCCCGATCACATTCTGAATGTGCTCAACAGCCCGGAAATTCGTTATTCGATTCGCCTCAGCCTGCTTTCGTGTGGAGTAACGACCATTCTTTCGTTGTGGGTCGCGGTCCCAATTGGTTATATGATGTCCCGATTTGATTTTCGTGGCAAATATATTCTCGATGCCATTCTCGATATCCCAATCGTACTCCCGCCATTGGTAATCGGGCTATGCCTGCTCATCCTCTTCCAAATCGATCTGTATCATGGAATGACACTTGAGCAATTGATCAACAAAGCAACGTTGAAAATATTGGGGCGTGAATATGGTGTCACTTACGAAATCCCCGCTGTTATTTTATCGCAATTTATGGTCGCCAGTGCATTTGCAGTGCGTACGATGCGAATTACGTTTGATCAAATCAATCCGCGTTACGAACAGGTTGCCTTAACCTTGGGATGCAAACGTTCTCAAGCATTTTGGCAAGTCGTTTTTCCGCAGTCTTATCGAGGATTGGTTGCAGCCGGGACGTTAGCCTGGGCACGATCATTAGGCGAGTTCGGACCGATCCTCATTTTTGCAGGAGCCACCCGCTTCAAAACAGAAGTCCTGCCAACAACCGTCTTTCTGGAATTAACAGTGGGCAATGTCGAAGGAGCAGTCGCCGCTTCATTAATTATGGTCATCGCAGCGGTGATCGTGTTAATCATCGCAAGATACTGCGGCTTATCACGTTCCGCTTTATAATAACGCAGATAACGGACCCCTACGCCGAGTGGGTAGGGTCTGCTGTGCAGACCAATTGCGGGTTGTTAGTATTAAGAGATGTCCAATTACCGGCGAGCTTACATTCCTGGGGGTACTTTTTTCTTTACCGTGAAAACGGAACGAAATGCACCTATCTTTTGCAACGAACCTGCTGTCAAAATTCTAGGTCATATCATTCGGGAAACAAAAAAACGGTGGTCTTTTGAGATCGATGCGATTGTGCTTTTACCTGACCACCTCCATACAATTTGGTCGTTACCGCCCGGCGATACTGATTTTTCAAAACGGTGGGGATGGTTGAAAAAAGAATTTACCAAACGGTATTTGCAATCTGGTGGCCTGGAACAATCAACTTCTGCATCTCGCGTGAAGAATAGGCGACGGGGTATCTGGCAAAGATATTTTTGGGAACATGCGATTCAAGACGAGGAAGACTTTCAATCGCACTTTGATTATATTCATTGGAATCCTGTGAAGCATGGTTATGTGAATTGCACTAAAGATTGGCCGCATTCATCATTTCATAAGTGGGTAAAAAAAGGTGTTTACGAAAAAAACTGGGGATGTGGTAAGCAGGAACTCATCACAATTCGTACCATGAAAAACAATGCTGGAGAATAAGCGTGGTCTGCACAGCAGACCCTACCTCTACCTCGCTTTTTGATAACGCAGCTAACGGCCCCAATGTCGAGAAAAACGAGATGATTTCTGTCAAACAATTATGTATTCAAGTCGGGGGCTTCTCGTTGAACGAGATTTGCTTTGAGGTTCCTGCTGGAGAATACGCGGTCTTGATGGGCAAAACGGGCAGTGGAAAAACAACATTGCTGGAATCTGTTTGTGGCCTCAAGCCGGTTAAGGCGGGCAGCATTACTTTAATGGGGGTAGATGTCACCAATAAAAAACCAGCCGAGCGCGGTATCGGTTATGTCCCGCAAGATGGAGCACTGTTTACAACAATGACCGTGCGTGATCACCTCGCGTTTGCTTTACGATTAAGAAAGTGGCCCGCGAAGTTAATCGAAGAGCGAATTGCAGAACTAGCCGAGTTATTGGGGATCGCGTATCTGTTGAAACGGCTTCCGCATGGTCTTTCCGGCGGGGAACGCCAGCGGGTCGCACTCGGTCGCGCTCTGTCGTACCGACCGGGGATCCTTTGCATGGACGAACCACTCAGCGCTTTAGATGAAGATTCCCGCGAAGAAATGTGTGCCTTGCTCAAAACCGTTCAAGCACACACCGGCGTGACTATTTTGCACGTCACCCACAGCAAAACCGAAGCAATCCAACTGGCAGATCGCGTCCTGTTTTTGAGCGACAATAAAGTCTCTGCAAAAAAACCTGATGAACTATAAGCCGGACAGCTCGGTAGGGTGTGCTGTGCACACCAATTGCGGTTACGACACATGGATATACATTGCCATTGTAGCGGAGTCAACTAAACGACCGTG
>JAJRTM010000913.1 GCA_024278285.1 Planctomycetota bacterium | reverse complement strand
TTAACCCTCGTCTCATAGATTTTCTGGTCAATAAAATGTTGCCTGAAGCGAGCAGGATGAACTTCCGGATGCAAAACAGCCATCAAAACATATTTGCGCAGCAGAAAACCCGCCTGAAAACCAAGCGGGTTCTAATGGATCGATTAAACCCCAGCACGGCTGGTTCATTCTGATAGCCGTAACCAAAACCTGTTATTCTTAAAATTTACGAGCCGTTCGCAAACTATTACCGTTAGTAATACAATGAATCAGGAAAAACGAAAGTGCTTTCGCTTAGCCTTGCGAGCCTTTGAACTGGCTGGTCGCTTCCCGTGGTTTGCTTTTTTCAGTTTTCGTTGTGTCTTGGCCATCTGAAAGACTCCGCTATTTTTGGAGATTGTCTCTATTTTGCAGGTGATTTTACAGGCAATAAACTTGTTTATCGGTATCGAAGAGAGGGATTCTAACAAAAAACCGATTCAAATCAACTGAGGAATCAAAATTTCCAAACAGTGATCATTAGAATAGGCCCGCTGCTGTGGCCTCACCAACTGGCTAACCGGAGCCTCTATTTATTCAATAAATCCATTTCAACGGAGTACAGACATTCTTGCCTGCCTGCAACAGAGCATACTGTTACGATACAGACGCCGAATCTCTGTACTCCTTTTGAAGTAACTATTCAGCCCAGACGTAGGGGCCGCTATTGCGGACCACGATGTGAGGAAGATTCCCCTATTTCATGCGGTGGTTCGTAATAGCGGACTCTACGGAGCACCTTTGCTTATCTTTCGCGAACTCCCAAAGCCAATCCAATCGCTTTTATTTGCCTCTTTTTTTGCATGGTTCTTCTTTTTCAGCGTGGACATAGTTGACGGATACGGCAGGGGCTATATCCTCACATTAACCGGAAAAAATATGTTTGGCGTCAGGGAGGGAGATTGGCATCAGCGTGTTAACGATCCCTTCAGAATCGATATCCCGGAACAGTTTCAATCGGCTGCTGACAATTTAATGCGGAGCAGAGCATGGCAATGGAGATTAAGGTTCCTGCGGTCGGAGAGTCTATTTCCGAGGTGCAGATTGGGGAATGGTATGTCGCCGAGGGAGACTGGGTTGCGGCGGATAGCGATCTGGTCGGCCTGGAAACGGATAAGGCAACCTTCGATGTTCCCGCCCCGACGAACGGAAAAGTAACTCGCATCCTGAAAAAAGCAGGCGAGATGGCAGCCATCGGCGATTTGATCGGCTACTTTGAAGAAGCAAAAGCCCCGGCTGGAACAGAATCGGCTCCGATAAAAGATCAGCCAGCAGCCGAAGCCGCACCGACTGCAAGTTCTTCCGATACTTCTGGTGGATCTGCGAAAGTGATGCCAGCGGCTGCAAGAGAAATGGCGCAGCGGGGTCTTTCTGCAGATCAGGTTACCCCGACCGGGCCGGGCGGTCGCATTCTGAAAGAAGATGCCATCAACGCGGGAACGGGATCCACTGGCAATGCCTCTGCTACATCTGGTGCGATGCGGGAAGAAGAAATTGTGCCGCTGAGCCCGATTCGCAAACGGATTGCAGAACGGCTTGTCGAAGCTCAAAACAATGCTGCACTACTGACGACGTTCAACGAAATTGATATGTCAAAAGTGATTGACTTGCGAACTCAGTTCAAAGAAGCTTACGTCAAAAAGTACGACATTAAACTTGGCTTCATGTCGTTCTTTGTTAAAGGTGTTGTCGATGCCCTTAATCAGGTGCCTCAGGTTGCTGCCCAGATGAAAGGGGACCACCTGGTTTATCGCAACTACTACGATATTGGTGTTGCAGTGGGGGGAGGAAAGGGGCTTGTTGTTCCTGTGATTCGCAATGCAGAGCGGCTCAGTTTTGCACAGATTGAAATGACGATTGCCGATTTTGGTCAGCGAGCTCGCAAAAATAAAATCAATCTCGATGAAATGGCAGGGGGCAACTTCACGATCACCAACGGAGGCATCTACGGTTCGCTGCTCTCGACACCGATTGTCAATCCGCCACAAAGTGGTGTGCTAGGAATGCACGGCATTTTTGATCGCCCGATTGCAGTCAACGGAGAAGTTGTCATTCGCCCGATGATGTATGTCGCCCTCACTTACGATCACCGAGTGGTTGATGGTCGTGAAGCAGTCACATTCCTCAAACGGCTTAAAGATGTTCTGGAAGAGCCGAGCAGAATGTTGCTCGAAATATAAGGAGTAAGCCGACAGGATAAGCAGGCAAATGTTTCATGCCGTTAAACCAGTTTGAAAAGTATTTCAATGAGCACAGAACACGATTTAATTATTATCGGAGCGGGTCCAGGTGGATACGTTGCTGCGATTCGGGCGGCTCAGCTTGGTCTGAATGTTGCCTGTATCGAAAAGGAACCTGCATTGGGCGGAACGTGCCTGCGAGTCGGTTGCATTCCAAGCAAGGCACTGCTTGAATCGAGTGAGCTGTTTGAGCAGGCCAAAAACGGCATGGGCAACCGGGGCATCCGCATTTCGAAAGTGGAACTCGATCTCCCGTCGATGCTGGGCCAGAAGGACCAAACGGTTTCGGCGCTTACCAAGGGGATTGAAGGACTGCTGAAGAAGAATAAAGTGACGCGGTATCTGGGACACGGTCGCATTACCGCAGCGGGGGCAGTTTCTGTTACCAACAGAGAAAACAAGACGACTGAACTAACGGGGAAGAATATTATTATTGCGACCGGTTCTGTCGTTGCGACACTGCCCGGCATCGAATTCGATGGCGAACGCGTTGTCTCCAGTACCGAGGCGCTCAGTTTTTCTTCTGTTCCCGGCAAGTTGGTCGTGATTGGGGGAGGAGCCATTGGTCTGGAACTTGGAACCGTCTGGCGGCGACTCGGTTCGAAAGTGACTGTCCTGGAATATCTGAATCGTATCCTCCCGGGCATGGATGACGAACTGGCAAAGCAGTCTCTCAAAGTACTCAAGTCTCAGGGGTTAGAGTTTCAACTGGGAGCCAGAGTAACCGGAGTCACACTCAACCGCAAAACGTGCGATGTGCATATTGAAGGTCACGAAAATCTGCGATGCGATCGCGTTCTGGTCGCGGTTGGCAGACGCCCCAACACGGCTGAGCTTGGTTTGGAATCTGTGGGAATCGAAACAGATAAACGTGGTTTCATTCCGATTGACGATACGTATCAAAGTTCTGTCAGCGGGATTTATGCAATAGGCGATGTCGTTGGCGGTGCAATGCTGGCTCATAAAGCGGAAGAGGAAGGGATTGCCTGTGTCGAAAAAATAGTCACCGGATATGGTCACGTCAATTACGATGCGATCCCCGCGATTGTTTACACCAGTCCGGAAATCGCTTCGGTTGGTGCGACCGAAGAGCAGCTCAAAGAAAGTGGCATTGAATACAAAAAGGGTTCGTTCCCCTTCGCAGCCAACGGCCGCGCCCGGGCGATTGGGCATACCGAAGGAATGGTAAAAATCCTGGCAGATAAAAAAACTGATCGCATTCTCGGCGCCCACATTCTGGGACCGCACGCGGGCGACCTTATTGCAGAAGTTGCTGTCGCGATTGAATTTTGTGCCAGCAGCGAAGACTTAGCCCGCTGCACTCACGCTCATCCCACATTGGCAGAAGCAGTCAAAGAAGCCGCGATGGCAGTCGATCAACGCGCCATCCATTTTTAGTAGGCGTTAGAACCCTTATAGGGTCCAAGTTGTTCTGTTTGAGTCATGTTTTTGTGTCAAATAAAAAACGGGGATGGCTCAGACGCATTGCGTCTGAGTTGCGAAGCAACAAGAAGCCGAGAATACGTTTTCAATCATCATGAAACTCACGTATTAATAACCAAGATGTTTCCGTGCGGAGAGTTGGTTGGCAGGAGCAAACCACATTCCCGGCTTCTTGTGACTACGTCACCCAGAGACTTCGTCTCTGGGCCATCCAAATGGCTAATCACCATGTAACAATTGGTTGGAGGCAAAACTTCGTTAGGCTCTTATCAATAAAAGGCTGCGCAAAAGTGGCAGGATATTCTGAAAACCCGTAGGTTAAGCTTTCCAGCCTGACACAATAGCTCGCAAACTTTTCGAGTAATTTTTAAGCTCGTTGGTCAATCGAAGTTGCTGGCTCTACCGGATTCTATCTGCCAGTAATTTCAAGCCGTTTTTTTATTGGCTGAAGGCCAATCTCATCATAGCCTGGGGCATCGCCCCATGAAGAGATCTTCCCTATTTCATTGGGTTCAATTTGTAGGGTGCGTCACGACGCACCCTACGATAAACCGGGAACTTATTTCAGGACTTTCCTTAGTGAATCTGATCCTTTTTCCTGGGGCGATGCCCCCAGGCTGGGCTGGTAAATAACCCGGAAAATGGGGGAGTTAGGGCATTTTCGTGTTGAGAAACAGTTGCGAGAAGTAACTGTTTTGTGTGCCACGGCTCTGTGAGCCGTGCTGCGTTGGAGTGAGAATATCTTGTTAAAATCAAGCTTTATTTTCAGTTTGCATGGCTCACAGAGCCGTGGCACACACCGTAAAATCAAGAGCCAAGGCGCAACAGTGCAACTGGCAACAACTTAAGAAATTTACCAGGCCACCCCCAGGCTATGGTAAAAGAGGCCTTCAGCCAAAAAAACAGTAAAACTCGACAGTAATTGCTAGCTTGATGCAAAGCGATTATTGCTCACTCAAACCGGCACATAGAATCCGGTAGAGCCAGCAATTTTCCTAACGCCTAATCCCTACTACCTAACGCCTATTCACTCAATGCAAATTCTACAAAGTGGTCTTTGCGAATTTTGACAAAACTGCTACAGTTGCCTGCCTACAGAGATTTTATGCGGAAACGGTCGTCAGACAGGACGGGACAGGACCGTTATTTACTGAATCTCTCGCAGGAATAACGAATAGGAAGGTTTCGCAAGGGGGGCTTTGCGGACCATTCACTTAAAATACTTCAGCGTACATTTACGCAATGCCTGAGAAGGCGTTTGAGTGCATCAGGAAAGGACTCCGATATGCATAGCCACTCGTGGCGTTTGCTTGCAACAGGGCATTTGCACCTCGACAGTCAGCTTCGAGATCTTTCAACTGCAGAAGATGACCAGCACGAAATTATCCGTGATGCCACATTAAATGCGTTCGAATTGCTGATCGAATCGGCTTTGGATCATGCTGTCGATTTGCTGCTTCTGACCGGTTCTCTGTGCGAAAAAACTCCCACTTTGCGCGCTTGTACAATGTTTCGCGATGGGATCGAAACCGCTCTCGAAGAAGGGATTGCCGTCTCTTGGACTCCGGCAAACTTGAAGGAAGTCGAACAGTTACGGAAAATCAATTGCCTGCCCGCAGGTCTGACCATTCTGAGCAGCACCGGCAAGCAACATCGCGTTCGGTTAGAAGCAGATTCTGCTCATTCATCAAAAAAGGGAGCAACAGATTCCCCCAAAACTCGCTTCGGAACGGTTTGCTGTGAACTGATTTCAGGTCAGTCTCCCCATCAATCAACTGCTCAATCAAACGCACAAACCACTTACATCGGCTTAACCCACGAATCGATCGGGCATCTTCCTCAAAAGGATGCCGGGGATAATTCAGTAGATGAAAAATATCAGCTTGTCATCTCCGGGCAGTCACAACGATGCCGAACCATTCGACATCAAAACAGACTGTACCATTCACCCGGTGCTATCCAGACGCTAACCAATGAAATAACAGGCCCCTGTTCTGCCACGTTGATTGAAATTGATTCGCAAGGTGAAATCGAACTGACTCCCGTGCCAACTTCCATCGTTGTACGAGAACAAATTGAACTAACTATTTCCCGCGAAATGACACTGGATGAATTGCTGGAACAGGCCGAACGAGAACTGCTTGGTTTGCTAGCCGATCACTCTTATTCTCCCGCACAAATTCTGCATCTATCGTGGGAAGTTCGTGGACCGCATCCCCAGGTGATGCAGTTTTCCTCTCTGCAATTACAGGAATTTCTTTCTCCGCTGCAACCGCTCGAAGATGTTTCCATTCTTCACGATGTTGCTTTGATTCCGCAGTTAACGGGCGAAAGAATAGAGAGCCGCGACCTCCACGAAAAACATTTGACGGAACAGTTCCTGCAATTTCTGGGAGATCAGAATCTCCAAAACAGAAAGAAACAAAACGAAGTCATCATTAAAGAACGGGCAAGTCAATCGCTTCCCGTTAATAAAATCATGTCGCAACTTACCAACAACGAACTCTGCAATCGCGCAGCCGAACTCGGACTGTTTGCATTACAGGAAAAATTAAAAGAGGCCGGTTAAACGGACCCGCAACAATTTCGTGTGCCACGGCTCTGTGAGCCGTGATGCGTTGGAGGTGCATTTTCACAAAGGATCGTTCAAACACTTACGGTATCATTTCACAACAGGGATGGCTCAGACGCATCGCGTCTGAGTTGCACCGCAACAAGAAGCCGAGAATATGGTTTCCTACGAAGAAAAAACATGAAACGGTAATAAAGCAGGGGGCGATT
>JAJRTM010000084.1 GCA_024278285.1 Planctomycetota bacterium | reverse complement strand
TTTGGCTAAATTTGCCTGCGTCTGGTTCAGTTCCCCAATCAGTAAAACGGCATTTAGTCGCACTGGTAACGGGCAGTTGAGCAATTTCTTGCATTGCTTGGTAATCTCTGCAAGCAGTAATTCAGTCGCTGCTTGAGAAGGACGTAGAAAATTCTGCTTGACTGTTTTGCGAATATCAGGAAGAGACTTCCTTTTTTCCTCCAGGCTCATTTGCAAAACCTGAACTCTCGCAAATTCTTTGATGACATTGATATCGGCCTGAGAAAGATTGCCTTTGTTCATCGCCTTTCTGAATTTCTGAGCAGAGGTCCTGAGTATGATTAAATCATCAGGGTTGATCAAATCTTTGCATTCAGGTTCTGCTTTCGGTTTATCCTGGGCAGTCGATACAGAATGATCGATCACAAACAGGGCAACCCAGGCAATCAGCAAATGGAAAGACAAACAGAACAAGTTTCCCCGGTGTGCGGACCCTATTTGCTGAGAGGAGACCGTTTGCTGGGAGAACCCTATTTGCCGAGAACAGGCTCGTAAAGAATTACAAAGTATCGAACTCATGATGCCTAACAATATCGAGTGGGTGAAATCAGGATGATGTAACTAAGCTCGAACGGTTGAACAAACCTGTTTCCGTAACCAGTTTTAGTATGAGAAGTATGCAGAGTAATTCCAATAGATTAGCATCCGAAAGTGAAACCTGCACCCTATCCATGCTAATTTATCTTAAACAATACCGAATGCAAGGGTTACAGAAATTGTAACGATTTACAACCCCAGCGGTAAAGATCAGAGATACTTCCGCTCAAATGTACAATCAACGCACACTGTGATAAAAACATTCAGAAATGAAAGAAGGGGTATAAATGAAAGGAGTTTTCGAAACGAACCTCAAAGAGAAAATAAGAGGAATTGACGATTGGTAGATTATACGAAGCGAAGACGACCGCAGGAAAGTGAAATCCCTGTTTCGATACAGATTTCTTGAAAATTCACATCCCGGACGTAAATTCGTAACTCTTTCAGTTTCCTGATGTTACCAGTTTTTTAAGTTCAACCTTATAAGAGACTGGATTGGGTGACGATCTCATTCCCTTTCTTCCCATCACTCTGCTGTCGCGTTAAACTTGAGTGATGCGAATTCAGATTCAAAATCTTCACAAAAAATATCAGCGGGGCGATACCGAACTGGAAGTTCTGCGGGGAATTTCCTGTGAATTCAGAGCCGGGTCTTTCAATTTTATTCTTGGCCCCTCGGGCAGCGGCAAGAGTACGCTGCTTTATCTGCTGGGAGTTCTCGATCAACCAACCTCGGGGAAAATTCTCATCGATGGTTCTGCCATCGATTCCTGGGACGAAGCGAAACGGAACGCTTATCGAAAAAACGATGTCGGCTTTATCTTCCAGAATTTCAATTTGATGTCGAACCTCTCTGCACTCGATAACGTACTCGTTCCATTTTTGCCGCAGGGGGTCGATCAGAAACTCACACAAACAGCGATGCAGCTATTGGAACGGGTCGGTTTGAAAGACCGAGTCGATCACAAGCCGAATCACCTTTCCGGCGGCGAACAACAACGTGTCGCGATTGCCCGGGCGCTGCTAAAAAAACCGCAACTGATTCTCGCAGACGAACCAACAGGCGAACTCGACAGCGTTTCAGGGCGCATGATCTTCGACCTGCTCCGCGAACTCGGGCAGGAACAAAACGCAACCATCATCATCGTCACCCACGACGAACGACACATTCATCCCAAAGATATCGTCCACCGCATTCAGGACGGTCTGTTTATTGATTCAATAGAGGAAAAAGGGAGCTCCCAATGAAAAAATCATCGCCTGCGACGCAGGTTTATCTTGATGTTGAGGGCGAAGTGGCCCGGGTTACTTTTTCCGGTGAGCGAGGAATTCAGATTCTTGGTGCGGAAACTCGGACGGCTTTGAACTCGGTGCTGGATGATCTGGAAAGTCTTTCGCATCTTCGCATCGTTCTGTTTCAAGGAACCGGGCGAACGTTTATTGCGGGGGCGGATATTCATGAATTTCTGGACTTGGATGAACAGCGAGCAAGAGAGTTAATTCGAGGTGGTCAGGAAATGATGACGCGAATTTCCAATCTGCCCGCCATTACAATTGCTGCAATCAACGGGGCTTGTGCAGGGGGCGGTTTTGAATTATCACTGGCTTGTGATTATCGATTTGCGATCAAGAATGTAAAAATCGGCCTGCCTGAAACTACTCTCGGTATACTCCCCTGCTGGGGCGGCACGATCCGTTCCACATTGATGTTCGGCTCTGCGGTCGCGACCCGTCTTATCCTTACCGGAGAATTACTTTCCGCCAAACAGGCAAGAAAGTTGGGCATTGTGCATGAACTGTGCGATCAAGATGAATGGCAAGATTTTCTCACTCGCTGGATCGAAACAATCCTCTCTCGCGGTCCAACCGCCCAGCGGGAAGCGAAACGGTTGATCCAAAAAACAGAACGGACAATCAGTCAACTTGAAATGGGTCTCAGCGACGAACTGAATGCTTTTCTGACGATCCTGCAAACCGGAGAATTACAAACGGGGGCCCAGGCATTTCTTGATAAATCAAAACCGGTCTGGTCCTGAGAAAAAATGCCCGTCGAATACAAAATCAACGTTGCTGTCACGACAGATCAGTTCATTGATTTATTACGTGCGACCACGCTTGGTAATCGCAGACCGGTTGATGATCGTGAATGTATTGCCGGGATGCTCAACAATAGCAATTTGGTTGTTTCCGCCTGGGAGGCAGAAAAACTGGTCGGCATTGCCCGCAGTATGACCGACTTTCATTTTGCCTGTTACCTTTCTGATTTAGCTGTTGATGAAGAATACCAGAAGCAGGGAATCGGTAAGAAGTTGCAGGAGATCACGCAGCAGCAATTGGGGCCAAAATGCAAACTGATTCTCGTCGCTGCTCCGAATACGAATGATTACTACGAACAGATCGGTTACATGCACAACCCCCGTTGCTGGTGGTTGGAGCGAGATCAACGGATTCAATAATCCAAAGTCGTTCGATTGTTCCGGTTATTCCGATTTCAAGACTGAAATCTCCCACATTGTATTTATCCTCTGGCTCAATTTGCAGCTTGTCTGATTGATTGCAACCTAAAGTTGTAGGGTACGCTGTGCGTACCGAAATGGAGATTGCCACACGTTTTTGGTCCGCACAGCGGACCCTGCAGGGGGGATGATTAAGACCGGGATGAAATCAATACAAAACAATTTCGATTTCATACGCTTAATGCTCGCGATCGGTGTTGTGCTGGGACATTTGTATGATTTAACGCTTCACAATGCGTTCTTGGGACTGCGGATGAGCATCGATTCAGAATCTTGCGTTTACTGCTTTTTTACGATTAGTGGATTTCTTGTCACATTAAGTTACGTCCGTTCAAGCAGTCTGCGTTCGTTTTACAAAAAACGAGTTCGTCGAATACTGCCCGCTTACATTTCGGTGATTCTGCTTTCCGTGTTGCTGGGCGCGTTGCTGACTCGCTATCAGATTCTGGCGTATGTTACTTCTGTAGAAACATGGAAGTATCTGTTTTGGAATCTCGCTTTTTTGAATATGTATCAGCCAAGTTTGCCCGGTGTTTTTGAAAACAATCCTGCCACTTTTGCGATAAATGGTTCTTTGTGGTCGATCCGCAGCGAAGTTCTGTTTTATCTGCTGATTCCGATCTGGATATTTTGCTGTAAACGCTGCGGCAATTTACTTTCCTGGGTATCAGTTCTTATCGCGGTTCAATGTGCAGATTTACTGATTCTGCACACCGCCTGGGGAGCATCGAGCGAATTATATCTGATTCATATCGGGTACTTCATTCCGTTTGCTTTCTTCACGACCGGTTCGCTGCTTTATATGTATCGGGAGCAGTTGGAAACTTATGCGACACGAATTCTGCCAGTTTGCCTGTTGATGTTCTTGGCTGCGTATCTGGTCGGTAAAGAAAACATGCCGCTTATTTTGCGAGTGGTGCCGTTGGCTATGATGGTGATTATTATTGGTGGTTATTTTTGCTATCTGGGGAACTGGGGACGGTTAGGTGATCTTTCTTATGGCATCTACATTTATCACTTTCCGATTCTGCAAACGCTGATCGCGATGGGAATTCTTACAGCGATGCCGCTCGTTGGGGCTTGCATTGCAATCACACTCACGATTGCAGCCGGGCTGGCATCGTGGCATTTAATTGAAAAACCGTTCCTCTCGAAAAAAAGTCACTACATTCAAGCAGAAGCCGCTGCGCTGCCGATGCTGCCTGCCGAATTGCAAACAACTCATTCATTAGGCGAGCCGGGCCAGTAAGGGCTTGTTGATTTATTATTTCCGAAGTCGCGTTATTCGCTTTAAGTTAGGGCTTGCTGATAAAGTTATCTGAAGCTGGACGAATAAAACGTTTTATATTTTTCGAAAAAATCATGGGGCTTGGATTTATTTATTTGGGCTGAGAATATTAACAGGCCAGGCTCATCAACGCAGTCGCTTGCTGGTGGTGACAGGCTGGTGCGGTGAGGCAGCGGCGGATAATTGATCGCAGGCAGAAACGCCGCAGCGCTTCTTCTAAATTCATCACCAAAAATGTGAGTGAAATTTGCGTGCAGGAAGTCTCTGCCAGTTTTGTCATCACCAGATTCAAACTGAACCGCCTCTTTCCTTCGCCAAACTTTCCTTCCACCTGATTGCGAACGCCTTCATCCATCGCGGCTTGTTTTTTATCATCCGCCGAAACATTTTGCGGCGGCCTGCCCAAGGGAGGTCCACTTAAACGGATGCCTCGCTCTTTACAATACTTTCGATTTTTGCGAGTGCGATAAATTTGATCCGCGTGGGCAGATTCAGGATAGTGTCCAAACCGGCGGCGATAACTTTCAATCTGGTCAATCAAATCGAGTGACTCGTTATAGTTGTCCCAACTGAGCCGATCCAGAAATGAAAAACCGCTGACAACGCTCAACGATAACTTCGCACCAAACTCGGTTTTGTTACGAGCTTTGCCTCGTTTGATCGGTCGAA
>JAJRTM010000912.1 GCA_024278285.1 Planctomycetota bacterium | reverse complement strand
TTCAATTCGCTGTCTGGATCGTAATCAGACATGATTTGATCCAGTTTTTTCACCCGGGCAAAGGTTGTTTCAGCCGCTTCGATGGCTATCGCATCACTTTTTGCGTAGAATATCAGTTGCCAGGGAACTCCCATGCGAATCCGTTGGAACTCGTACCGTTTCAGCTTTTTGCTGCCCGGTTCTCCAGCTGATACTTGACAACAAGCCACTTCAATGACCAATATGGAAAGTAGACAGTAAAGTACTGTTTCCCACCTGAGAGTTTTCCGCAAGCGATTCCAAGTCCCGACAATTATCAGAGTGATGGAAAAAAGAGAAATCGTTTTTTCTGTGGAAGGGTCGGCTGGAATGGCATCACAAGAATTCAATAATTGAACTGTATTAGAGGAACTGATTTGAATATGCGACATTTGACCGACTTTCTAAACTGTACTGCTTTGTTGGCTCTGCTCTGCTTCACTTCTGTTGCAACATACGCTGAAGATGCGAAAAAGCAAGAGCTGAAATCTTATACAATTACTTTGCCTTATACAGATATCGATGTCGATATGCTCCCCATTCCGGGCGGCGTATTCAAGATGGGATCACCCAAAACGGAAAAAGATCGTGCTGATGACGAAGGTCCGGTTCATGAAGTTAAAATTGAGCCATTCTGGATGGCGAAATTTGAAACCACCTGGGACGAATACGATACATTCCGCTACAAACTTGATGTTCAACGGCGCAAATTGGCAAGACTAAAAGCGACCGAAAACGATAATAAAGCAGATGCGATTACACGCCCGACCAAAGAATATCGCGACATGACATTCGGCATGGGACACGACGGTTACCCCGCCAGTTGCATGACACAGCTAGCTGCCAAAGCGTACTGTGAATGGCTTAGCGCTGCTACAGGAGATTACTACCGTTTGCCGACCGAAGCAGAATGGGAATACGCTTGCCGGGCGGGAACCACAACCGCTTATTCCTGGGGTGATGATCCCAAAAAGGTCGATGATTACGCCTGGTATTTCGAGAATGCTGATGAAGCGTATCAAAAAGTCGGTCAGAAAAAACCGAACCCGTGGGGCCTGCACGACATGCACGGCAATGTCGCCGAGTGGTGCCTGGATCAATACATTCCCGACTTTTACGCAAAAACGGCAGGCGATAAACCAGCCGTATTCCCGCTTGCAGTTCCAGCAACACTTTATCCGCGAGTTGTCCGTGGCGGTTCCTGGGATGACGACCCCGATTTCCTGCGATCTGCCTCACGACAAAAATCAGACCCCGTTTGGAAAACCCGCGATCCACAACTTCCGAAAAGTGTCTGGTATCATACGGACGCCTCACACGTAGGCTTCCGCGTCATTCGCCCCTTGAAGCGACCATGTGAAGCGGACATCAAAAAATACAAATTGGGACCAGATCCAGAGGAATAGATAATGTTAGGAATGGAATCCTGATTGTAACTTCTAGCTGATTCCATGATTTGGGGCATAGATCACTTTACCAGATGCCCCTTTTTCGGCTATTTATATGTATAAGGAATTTTTGATCCTGAAACGATAACGATTTGCCCCCCTTCTCAACCTGTTTTAATAATGGAGATGCCCCATGACTTCCCCGAATGAAACTTCACGTCGTAACTTTATCAAAACTACTGCAACGGCTGCTGCCGGTATTGCAGCGGTTTCTCAACTGGCGACTCCCGTAGGAGCGTATGCTGCCGGTGGTGATACATTGAAAATCGGTTTAATCGGTTGTGGCGGACGCGGTAGCGGGGCAGCTTCCCAGGCATTGAAAACTGCAGGGAATGTCAAACTGGTTGCGATGGCAGACATGTTTGGTGACCGACTTGAAGCGAGTCGTAAACGAATTACAACAGCCGTCAAAGGAAATAAAACTGCTGAAGTGGATGTCCCTGAAGACCACCGCTTTGTCGGGTTCGATGCTTACAAACAAATGCTGGCAACCGATGTTGATCTGGTCATTCTGGCAACGCCTCCCGGTTTTCGCCCGATTCATTTTGAAGCGGCTGTGAACGCAGGCAAAAATATCTTCATGGAAAAACCGGTCGCTGTGGATGCAGCCGGGGTCAACAAAGTTCTGGCAGCCGCACGAGTTGCCAAGGAAAAGAATTTGAAAGTTGGTGTCGGGCTGCAACGACATCATCAATATACCTATCGCGATATCATCAAACGTATTCAGGATGGTGAAATTGGCGATGTGATTGCAATGCGAGTGTACTGGAACGGCGGCGGTGTCTGGGATCCACGAAAAACTCGTGAGCAGGTTTCCGGCGAAATGGAATACCAACTTCGCAACTGGTACTACTACAACTGGTTGTGTGGTGATCACATTACCGAGCAGCATATTCATAATCTCGATGTCGGTAACTGGATCAAGGGAGGTTTCCCTGTTCGAGCCGAAGGGATGGGCGGGCGTGAAGTTCGCAAAGCGGCCAAGTATGGCGAAATCTACGATCATCATGCGGTCGAATTCACCTACGAAGATGGCACGAAGATGTTCAGCCAGTGTCGGCACATTCCTAACTGCTGGAATACCGTCACCGAATGGGCACACGGCACGAAGGGACATGCGAACGTTTCCGGCAGTTCTTACGAACTGTACGGCGGCGACAAATACCGCTACCGCGATGCCAAGAACGACCCTTACCAGACCGAGCACGACGACTTGTTCAAAGCGATTCGTAATAACATCAGTTATAACGAAGCAGAATACGGAGCCAGAAGTACCGCGACATCAGTTCTTGGTCGCATGGCAACGTACTCCGGTAAGTCTGTCAACATGAAGGACATGCTTGCTTCCAACATCAGCATCATGCCCAAAGAATTCAGCATGACTGC
>JAJRTM010000911.1 GCA_024278285.1 Planctomycetota bacterium | reverse complement strand
TTCATTTCAAGAAGCCCCTGGGTACCGTCATTACCCATTCCTGTCAGGATCACTCCCACAGCGTTCTTGCCTGCAACTTTTGCAACGGAGTGGAAAAGAACATCAACCGAAGGACGATGGCGGCTTACACGAGGAGCATTTTTGATTTTCACCGCATAATTCACTCCTGTGTGAGTAAGCATCATGTGCCGGTCTCCCTGGGCAATAATCACTCGCCCGGGAAGGACTGTTTCGCCGCCTTGAGCCTCTATTACTTGCATCGCACAGCGATCATTCAGGCGATCTGCAAAGCTTTTTGTAAACCCGGCAGGCATGTGTTGAACAATCACAATTCCAGGTGAATTGGAGGGAAGTGTTTCAAGAACAGCTTCCAGGGCTTTGGTTCCACCGGTTGATGCGCCAATTGCAACAATACGATGTGTTGTTTCGGTTAGCTGATGCCGCTGTACCTGGGATTTTTTTATTTGAAGTTTATTGACCTTCGCAAGCGATGCTGCTTTTACCTTCATTACAATTTCATCAGCCATATCATCCAAAGAATAAGCGGCAGAAGGTTTGGCTAAAACTTCAACGGCACCGTAATCAATGGCAGTCATCGCTGTTTGAGATCCTTTAACAGACAACGACGAAACAATAACCACCGGAATTGGACAATGAGTCATTAACTTTTTGAGAAATGTTAACCCATTCATGCGAGGCATTTCGATGTCCAGTGTAATGACATCGGGTTTTTCTTTGGCAATCATTTCCCGAGCGTAATAAGGATCAGGAGCAGCCCCGATGACCTGAATACCAGGATCGGCATTCAACTTTGACGTCAATATTTTTCGGACGATTGCAGAATCATCCACAACAAGGACACGAATCATGACAATACTTTCTATTTTATTTTATTGAGCATTCGAATTCGCGAATGAAGAAGATTTTGTTTTTTGATAGACTGAAGGATCGATGTACGGCAATTCTTTGCAATACCCCATTATGCTTTCCGTCAAACCAACAAATAATAAGGCCTCTTCAGGCATGAACTTACTGAATTTATTGACGAGCGTTTTCCGTGTTGATTCATCAAAATAAATCATCACATTACGACAAAAGATTGCATCAAATGGTCCTCTCACTGAATACTGGGCAGCATTCAAATTCATATGCCGGAAAGCAATCATCTCTCTCAAAGCCGCAGTCACTTCAAGCTGTTCTCCCTGAGCAGTCTTAATCGGTTTGAAATAAAGCTCTCGCCAGACGGGAGGAACCTTTGCTAACTGTTTTTGGAAATAGATACCCTGTATCGCTTTTCGCAATATCTTTGTCGAAATATCTGTCGCCAGGATTTTGATATCAACCTGCTGGTTATTAAGTCCCATTTTATTCAATACAGATTGAACGACCATCGCAATCGAATAGGGCTCTTCTCCCGAAGAGGCAGCAGCCGACCAAATCCGAATCCGTGTCTGCCCTTTCGTCAACAAACCTTGAAGGTGCTTTTCGAGAACCTCAAAATGTTGGTTTTCTCGGAAAAAGTAGGTGTAGTTGGTCGTAATCGAGTCAATCAAATGAATCAACTCTTGCCCGGTACTATCCTCTCGAATAAATTTGAGGTAGCTCTCTGGTGATTGAAGTTTCAATTTGAGCATTCGCCCGCGAATTCGTGTTCGGAGCAAAGTCGTTTTCTTAGCACCGAGTGAGATTCCTCCTTCTTGATAAATCAATTCGCGAAAGAGATCAAAGGTTGCCTGATGCACTTTTTTTACTCCATTAAGTAAAGATGAGAAGAGATGTCACCCTGGAGCCCACTATGCAGGCCATTTCGGTTCGTATCGTTTTATAAGTAACCAGGGGATACTCCCCATACGACGCGAAGGTCGCCTGGAGAGTTCCTGGTTCTTTCGGAAACTAGAAGTCAGAGAAATCGTCATCGTCAAACGGCAGCATTGTTTCTGCCGGGGCATTTTGTGTACCCGCTCCAACTAATTCTCTGGAATGATCAGGTCGATTGCTTACCGATTGATGAATACTTTCAAGCAATTGATGTGTTGCTTGAGGGTTATCACCAAGACTAAACTTTCCAACAACCTGGCGAAGCACTTCAACATTGCGAGTAAGCGTCGTTGCCGTTTCGGCTGACTGCTGACTTGTTTCAGCAGACTGCTGAGTCGTTTCATCAAGTTGACCGATAGCCGTATTGACCTGGTCAATCCCTTGAGACGATTCTGTTGCAGCCGCTGCAATTTCTGAAATTAAATCATCAGTTTTTCGTGCACTGACAAAAATATCTTCCAGTATCTTAGCTACTTCCTGCGAAATCATGACGCCATTGTTAGAGGATTCAACCGATGACTCAATCATTGTTGCAGTCGTGCGAGCCGCTTCAGCACTTCGCTGAGCTAAGTTTCGGACTTCTTCAGCAACAACCGCAAAACCTTTACCAGCTTCACCAGCTCGAGCCGCTTCGACGGCTGCGTTCAGGGCCAGCAAGTTGGTCTGAAATGCGATTTCATCAATCGTTTTCACAATTTTGGCCTGTTCGTCTGAAGATTCTTTGATTTTTCCAATCGCATCAGACATCCGCTCCATCGACTCTTTTCCATTACCAGCCGCCTGGCGTGTTTCTTTTGCCAGCAGGTTAGCCTGGTTCGCATTTTCCGAACTTTGACGAGTCATTGAAGTCATCTCTTCCAGAGAACTTGCAATTTCTTCCAGCGAGCTAGCTTGTTCGGTTGCTCCTTCAGCAATGCTTTGACTGCTGGTGTGAACATGGCCTGCCCCTTCTGCAACAATATCTCCAGTCGTTGCAATTTGTTTCATCGTACTGCTGAGATTATCCATTGCACGATTAACTGATGAACTGATTTTCGCAAATTCACCCTGGTAATTATCCGACATACGTTGGGTCAGATCACCATCTGCAAGTTTCTCCATCAGAGTGACAGATTCAGTCAGAGGGGTTGCATAGGCATCCAGAGTTTCGTTCATTCCTGAAACGAGTTCTTCGTAACATCCAGAGAATTTTGAACTATCTCCTCGGCGAGAAAGGTCGCCTTTCAGGATCGATTCAACAATACTGCTGAACTCATGGTTAAGATTCCTGATTGTATTGGTAACAGTTCGAAAAGAGTCAGCCAGTTTTCCAGTTTCGTCTCCTGATTTCAGTGTCACATCTTCAGATAAATCACCAGCAGCAATTTTCTCTGCGACGCCTGCCATGTTACGAATGGGACTGGCCATTTTTCGACCAAACCAAATTCCAAATCCAGTAATGCAAATCAGAGAGACCAAAGCAGTCAATCCAATATAGGTACGTGCCTGAGAAGAAACACCACCTTCAAGCTCACTTTTAGAGAGTCTTGTTAAAACAACCCATTCGGTGCCGGGATAACCGAGTGCACCATCGAGTGGGGCGTAACCTGCTGCCTGCATGACTCCTTTACGTGCATGCTCCGACCATGTATACCCAGAGACTCCTTCTTCGATTGCTTTTTCAGCTGCAACAACATCTTTTTTAACGAGATTCAACTTAAACAAAACCTCTTCCATGTTGTGAAATGCTTCTTCAGTCCCGTGTGTTGAAGGATCAAAATCGATAATCACATTTCCCTCTTTATCCAGAAGAGTGATTTCTGCCGTGTTAAGACCTTTGTCTTTCAGTCCCATGTACGATGCTTTCACAATGTTTTCGACCAAGGCAAACCGTGCTTTATTGCTCCAATAAGCAATAACTTCACCATCTTTATAGACAGGGGCACTAAAACCTAACGTTAATCCATCGTCACCTTTGTAAGCACTTTTCACATCAGTATCGACATAAACATCGTCGATATAAGTTCCATCGGAAACATCATTCCCGGCTGCTGTGTAGCGTTGTTTGGTTGTGAATTCCCTTGAAGAAACAGCCTTGAACCAATTTGTATTTGAATAATTATTTTGATAAATATCAGTTGAATTGATAGAGGTTCCGTTTTCATCTTTTGAGTTAACTGCAATCACTTTACCTTCAAGGTCGACAAGCACAGTCAAATAGTAGATATCGTAGGTATCAACAAGTTGGTTCATTACTTGAATAATCTTGTTCTCTTTTTCATCCGTTTTGTACCAGTTCTCTTTGTTATGAATGACCGAGTTCATCCCAAAAGTCTGAACATCGCCGTATCGTTCAGAAAGATTTCGGTCGATTAAATCCGCAGTACTTTTGGAAATGTCTTCCATCTGCTTCAGACTGTTTTCATCAACAAGTACGGTGCAGTTGTAAGAAATCATTCCCATAATTGCCATCGGGACTAATCCAAAGACTAGGAATAAGCTCATCAGTTTTTTTGTAATGGTAAGGTTTTTCAACATCGTTAGAATAACTTTCATTCTGATCCAGACAATCCCTGTCTGTAAGGTAAGGCATTTTTCTATCATGCCGATGTTAACTGAAATTTGGTCTCAGATATTCTGATCGTTCTTATTTGCATTCAGAAAGACCAGAGAATAATTTTTCCTCATTGAGATGAGAGTTCCGAAGAAATCAGAATCTCTCACACAGCGACGATGCTCTCTTCGCTTTCTTCAATCCCGTTTAATGGTCCATTCATATCAACCACAATTTTCTCGACATCAAGTAACATTTTGACATCTTGGCCTGACTGCGCCATTCCCAAAATACAATCTGTTTTCACATTGTGCCCCATAACGGGAGGCGGTTCAATTTCGTTCTCGTTAATGTCAAGCACTTCGCTGACTGAATCAACCAAAAGACCGATCTCGTAATCTCCAGCCTCATCTTCAATCTCAGTAACGATAATGCAGTTACGTCGATTCTTTTCCACACAACTAAGATGGAGTTTTTCTCGTAGATCCATCACAGGAACAATTTTCCCACGAAGATTGATCACGCCGCGTATATGTGGAGCCGAATTAGGAACGGCGGTGATCTTCATCACGCCGATAATTTCTCGAACTTTCAATATTGGAAGTCCAAATTGTTCTTTCGCAAGGTAAAACGTCAGGTACTTTCCCGCCAGATTTTTCGCTGGCATTTCAGTTCCTGGGGCCGTTTCTGTTGCGACTGCAGTATCAGTCGACATAGGTTCCCTTTCTTTATTGCTTTGCATGTGTGCCACATGCGAGTTCAAGTACACCGTGAAGATCAAGAATTAACCCGACTTCACCATCTGGCATTACAGCCGCTCCAGCGATCCCTTCAGACGAATCTGAAAGGCTCGCACCTAATGATTTAATTACTACTTGTTGTTGCCCGACCACTTCATCCACCAGCAATCCAACCAAACGGCTGTTCTCTTCGACGAGAATAATGATGCTGTCGGTAACTTCCTTTTCTTCCCCAGTGAGTGAAAAGACTTTGGATAAACGGTGGAAGGGGACATTTTTCCCTCGTACATCGACTATTTCTCCACTATTATTGATGGTCGAAAGAGCCTCTGCTTCGGGACGTAATTGATTAACAATGTTCAATGTTGGAATGATGTATCGTTGATCTTGAACTCGAACGACCATTCCGTCGATAATTGCAAGAGTCAATGGAAGTCTCAGCGAGATACACGTCCCCTTGCCTTGTTCTGAACGGATTGTGACGGTCCCTCGCAAGGCTTCAATATTTCTGCGAACGACATCCATTCCCACCCCGCGACCAGAAACTTCAGTGACCTTTGCCGCCATGGAGAAACCAGCCTCAAAAATCAAATTATGAATCTGATCATCAGTCAGGTTTGCATTCGGTTCGATGACCCCACGTTCAATCGCCCGGGCAAGAAGTTTATCTCGATCTAAACCACGACCATCATCTTCGATTTCTACATAAATACTTCCACCCTGGTAAAAGGCACGCAGAGTAATCGTTGCTGTTTCGTTCTTTCCCGCAGAAGAACGATCATCAACCGAGCATTCAACACCGTGGTCAACGGAATTACGGATCAGATGGACTAGCGGATCACTCAGTTCATCAAGAACACTTTTATCAAGCTCTGTTTCGCCGCCTTCAATCACCAGCTCAACCGGCTTTCCGAGCTTGCGTGATAAGTCTCGAACAACACGTTTCCCTTTTTGAAACAGGCCGCTGATTGGCGTCATACGTAACGATAAGCTTAAGCTTTGAAGTTCACGTGTGATTTTCCGAAGCTGGGTATGTGCTGCTCCTTCATTCGCTCCATTGCTCATTTTTTGATAATCTGCGGAGACCATTGATTCACTAATTACCAGTTCACCAATCAAATCAATCAATTCATCAAGTCGGTCTCTATCGACTCGTACTGCTTCGGTTCGCTTTCCCTTTTTTGCATTTGTTGGAGCCGTTTTATTTTCAATAAGTTCTTCAGCGTTTTCTTCATCAGACTGCGAGGCAGAATCTTCTGCTGTTTTTTCTTTCAGTTTCTCTGGAATTGTCATGTTTGACAAATCAGCTGTTCCGTTAACAACCGT
>JAJRTM010000910.1 GCA_024278285.1 Planctomycetota bacterium | reverse complement strand
TTCTGGAACGAATGCTGAGCATTATCGCGACCAGCGAGCAACAAAATATCGATACTTACGCCTACCTGCAATCGACGCTAACCGCCCAACTCACAGGCAAACCAACCCCAAAACTGATATAATGGGCCGTGAACGGTTACGTTCAAAACCATTGAACTCCATTATTTACGTGAGAGAAATTTATTGAGCGTAGGCGTTTCGTACCATTCGTGCTGTTTGGGTTTCGCCTTGGCAGCTCGTTTTGCTTTCGCGGTAGTTTTCGCTTTTTTAGGTTCTGCTTTCTTTTTGGGCTTTATCGTACTCCCCTCTTTCACACGTTTTTTCTTCGTCTCGTTTGGCTTCTCTGATTTTTCAATAATGACTGCTTCAATGGTTGATTCATTTTCAACATCAACAACCGTTTCCTGTTTTTTCGAATCACTTTTTGCTGGCGATGTCTGTGAGCCGAGCAAACTGACATCCGCAAACTTTCCCATCACCTGATGAACCTCTTTCAACAATTCTTTCGTATCGGTGTGATCTTCCTTCAAGGTGTCGAACATATCTTTGAACATTTTGATTTGTTCCATGAAGGAATATTTGTCTTTTTGATGCTCCCCAACGCGTCGATCATTTTCCATTTCGAGCCGCGTGATTTGAGACTTCAAAGTTGTCACCAGTTCGTTGTCGGTCGAAGCGCCGACAGGCTTCCCTTCGACGGTTGATACTATACTCCCCTCTTCCCGTTTGACAACTTTCGTTTTTGTCGTCTCTTTGGAATATCGTATTTGCACCCACTCCTGTTTCGCGTACCAAGTCGGCGACAATCCTTTGTTGGAAAGTTCCTGGATCATTTCCAAAGTCACTTCGGTGCCGACAAGTTCGTTGCCATCATCGGTTCGTAGTTTGATGTGCTGAAGGATTTCCGAGTCCCCCACTCTGACTGCATTGGAAAAGTCACGAGTGAGTGATCGGTGAGAACGATTGTAATTTTCTTCGATCTCTTTTTTGGTGAGATAATTTGTGACGGGAGAAACTGACATGGTGATGACGGGATGACAAATAAGACAGCCACAGCATAGCCCGAAATCTGACAGGATGCCAACTTTTCGTGTCACCCCACAATGACAGGATGACTGTCACCCCGTCACTTGTCACAGGGGGAGGACAAGAAGTGTTTTGGCTTGCCAAAGCGAAAAAGAAAGACAAATCAAATCATAATGTCATACCTTCCATTTCACATTGTCAGCCCCTTTGGCGGGATGACAAACAGGGCGTCAAACGGGGAGACACCGAGCAAATAAACAGGGTGACAAACCGCAGATTTGGCAGCCCGTCGTCATCCCACCGGACAGCCTGCCAGTCACTCTGACAGCATGGTGACAGAGTGGGGAAGTGAACCATATCAAATATTGTGAGCATTAAAAAAAGCCCCGATCAACGAGGCTTTTTCAACAACAAATGAAATTTACTTCGTATGACAGTGACAACTCGACACGGAAAGATTGCAACCCGGACAGTTGCCAACTTGAGCATTGGCTTGGTTGACAACGAAGTCAACAGCCTGTTGTGATATTTGAATATCGTCCATAATATTGATGGGTAAAGAAATAAGAAACCGGCATTTGCTCGCCGGTACTTTCTTGTTCCTCCCGAAGTCCAGGTGGAGTTGCCAAGGCAAACAACCTTGACGAGGGAACAAAATGAAAAGACCGCGAGCAAAAAAGTACCAAGGTAGAAAAAAAATACCCATCAGTAGTAGTGGGTATGAAACAAGTAAGCGGCATAATGCAAGTGCCCTACAAACGCCACTCTGCCCCCATATTGCCCTGTACGAAAAAGGGATTCACGCCGTGGTGGCGTAAATCCCTGCTATAATAGAGTACGAGAGGGGGGACTCGAACCCCTATTACCATTGTTGTAACAGTATGAATGGCAAACGACTTACGCATAATGACGAATCGCTGGGAGTATCTGGGGAGTGTATTGAGTACAGTGATTGTCGCCTCATGGCAGAACTTGATCCGATGCTTATTAAGATTATCAATGCTTGGGACACCCTTCCAGGGCAAATCAGAAAAGCAGTGGAAGTGATTTGTCTTAATCCTGTTTCATAAAGTGTCCAATTCGCGTGATTCTAAAATTAACAAAATAAGCAATACTATGTAGTGGACTCCATTTCTTGGACAATTTTCAGGTCAATTTAAGCTTAAATTGATTTGCTTTTTTTCCTCATTCGAGACACCCTCCTTTGTTTTGTTTCGAGGAAAAGATCGCTCACGTTTCCTCTTTTACGGGGGCGTGCGCTGGCAAACCCACCCGGATGAAATCAAGACCACGCCTTTTCGCATTCATACTGGGAGGGCGAGATGATATTCCAACGTGGTGATTCCATGTGACTTGTCACCCCTATCCAACAGCATCCTGATTCACTTCGTCTCCTTCGACGACTCTCAAGGCTCCTGAATTTATCGGAGCACCGCATGCCGATTCCCTGAAGAGACGACAAATAATCACTGAAGACGATACACAGCGATCTTTCCAGCGTTCTCCCTGTTTCGAAGCGGGTTTGGAGAGACATCGAGGTACGAAGGAAGTCCCGTTAGCTTCCACTGCTGGTCTCCTCGAAACCATGTGCCCCTTCAATCTGACGACGACCATATTGGTAAATCTTACAAGTGTGTGTTATAACTGTCGATCAGAGTTGGAAACCACTCTTAGAAATAAAAGGGAAGGAGCGTGTTAAATGGTCATCCAAGTAACCAGTCAGCATAACCGCCGGCATACCTGCGAGCCAAAGCCGTTTATTTTACAATTTCAGGAACGAGTCGAAACGGTCACACCTGCTGGTGAGAGTACAGCGATTTAAGCAGGGACGAAAACTGTAACGGAGGTCAGCAGAGAGGCCTGTGACGCCGATCCAACGGTGAGAACTCATTTCGCAATCAAAAACGCAGAGGTTAAAACGATGACCACGGCTTTCATACTTCGTTTTCAAGAAGAATGCATGTCTGATGATACAGACGACATCAGTGCGAGCACGATGACGACAACGAAGATTAATTCTGAACAACCGGACGCCGCCCCACCCCACGCATCGTACTCAGCCTTACTAGCGGGGACGGCCACAATCACGAGAGTTGCTACCGAGCAAGGCGACAGGGATCGGGCTTCGGGCTCGACCATTATCCCACGACGGATGCTTGAGATGGGAACGAAGACAATGACGGCAATACGAGCCGAGATTTCGGACTCTGATCCCGGACGGATTCAACACAGGATTCTTCCGCGATGCTCCTGATTCTGACGAACAGCCAAGACGCCACAGCCGATTATCTCATACCGATTTTGGCCAGTTCTGGCCTTTCGTTGGTCCGGCTCGACACCGATAAGCTTCTCGCCGACACGTCCATGTCCTACCGTCCCGGCAATCCAATCCTCATAGTTGGAGCAGGCGAACTGACGCCTAAGCAGGTTCACAATGTTTGGTACCGTCGACCAGAACAATTGAATGACGAACGGTTCAGTGATTCACCGGAAGACCGGTACGCCATCAACGAATGGTCCGAGGCCATCGAAGGTTTCCTTGCACACGTCCCGAAGAACCGATGGATGAATCACCCGTCTGCAAACGAATTCGCCTCTCACAAAGTTGAACAGCTAACGACGGCACAGTCATTCGGATTTGCGATTCCCGACACATTAATTACACAAGACGCTGCCGATGCACGAGCATTCTTTGAGCGACACAATGGTCATGTTATTGTAAAGCCGATGTCGAGCGGCTATATCGAGCGAGATGGGCACAACGACTCGCTAATTTATACCAATCGAATCGAAGAACTTCATCTGGATTCGGCTGACGATCTAGTCAACTGTCCCGCACTATTTCAGCAACTTATCCGCAAACGCAGCGACGTGCGAATTACGGTGATTGACGACGCCATTCACGCTGTTGAACTCCGGGCCGCAGATGATTGCGGAAGTCAACGCTGTGATATCCGCCGCAACAATATGTCGGATGTTGAATACCAAGATATCGATTTGCCACAGTCTGTCGAGACGATGCTGCGGCGACTCGTCGCACACTACGGCTTGCGTTTCGCAGCTATCGATATGGCCATTGATCTCGATGACAAGTGGCATTTCTTTGAAGTGAATCCCAATGGTCAATGGGCGTGGCTCGACCTTTCTGCCGGGACAAAGATTGCGGACTCATTTGTGAGGGCGTTCTCCAATGTCTGACAAAGACGCTAACACTGAAACCGCGGAGGTAGGTCTGATTCAACGGCTGTTGGACGGCTTTCATTCGCTACGGCATTGGCTCGTCACACGCCTTGCTTTCTATTCGCTGCGGCTATATGGGCTTGAGGATGTGACGCTGGGTGACGTTGGGGACGGGAGCTACTCGCACCAAGAGCATACAGATCGCAAGCTGGAGAACGTCGAGGAGCTCGACGCATTGGTGTCGGCATCGAGGGAGTGTCTGGACAACGCAAACAACCGACGTGCAGCGATCACGGATAAGTGTAAGACGTTGCTTACGATGAGTTCACTGCTGATGGGGATCGTCGGGTTATTATTGCCGAAGGCGATTGCATTCGATGCTACGTGGATGCGAGTGGTCGGCTTTCTGGCAATGCTTGCCCTTATGAACACGGTTACGCTTCTGTTGATATTCTTTGGTGTTGGACGTGACTGCGAAGTGTTTCTTGAACAGGATGACGTGGACCTCGATTCCGAGAATTTCAAGAAGAGTCTCATCAACTTGTATTTGCGATGTCAGATCAACATAGACAATCGCACGAATTACTTGGTGGACCTCTACAAAGCCGCCCGGTTCTTCGCTCTGCTGGCCTTCACTGTGTTTGTCGCATTGTTCTCGATCAATTTCCTATGCAATTCTCCCAAAGATCAAACCAAGCGGATCATACGGGAACTCAGAAGCGACCCCGCACTGATCGAATTGCTTCGTGGCCCCAAAGGTGACGAAGGAAAGAAGGGTAAGCAAGGAGATCCGGGACTGCAGGGTCGAGCTGGGCCAATAGGTGAGCGTGGGCAGGATGCGACGTTTGACGAGGAGCGGATCATCAAACGTCTCCGGAATGACCCACGCTTGTTGGAGAAAATCGAAGAGGCTGCACGCAAGCAGCAAGTAAAGCCTCCCAGCGAGGAAAAATGATCGAAAGTGAGGCAATGACATGAGCAATAACTTCACTCAGTTGTAATAGACGAGACTTAATCTGACATTTCTGTTATTTTAGTGATTGATGCCGATTTGTATCACTCCGCTTCGGTTCGCTTCCCTCCGTGGCACAAATCGGGCGCCACATATTCCCAAACCTTGGCATAAGAGGCAGGTCTGAGTCATTATCACTTCCATCGCCTTTTTCGATCAGTTACAGGTGTCACTCCCTAAGACTATGCCCATCGCGTAAAGCGAGTAGTATGAGAAATTTGCCAGAGTTCGAGTATTATCGAAGCCATATAAAATGCCGGGTTCTATTCAAACAGTCGGTTTTACTCGGAGTCGGATAGCCATCACTAAATCAAACCTGCTCAGACTTTCGTGTGAAGCTTCGTAGTCCGAGATGCAATCTTCCCGTGTCAAGTTGTCACTGTTATGTGAAGTAAACTTCGCTAAAAAGCCTCGTTGATCGGGGCTTTTTTATTGCTCACATTTTTGAAATGGTTCACTCCCCTACTCCTGTCACAATGCTGTCAGTGTGGCTGGCATACTGTCGGGTGGGGTGACGACAGTATGCCAAACCAGGGACTTGTCACCCTGATTATTTTCTTGATGACTCCCCGACTGACACCCTGTTTGTCATCCCACCAATGGGCTGACATCTGATGAAGGACGGTATGCCAACCGCATATAAGATGTCTGCATTTCCGCTTGCCCAAGCCAAAACCTTGTTTGTCCTCCCCCTGTGACAGGTGACGGGGTGACTGACATCCTGTCATGGTGGGCGACAGGAAAAGTTGGCATCCTGTCAGATTTCGGGCTATGCTGTGGCTGTCTTATTTGTCATCCCGTCATCACCATGTCAGCTTCTCCCGTCACAAATTATCTCACCAAAAAAGAGATTGAAGAAAATTACAATCGTTCTCACCGATCACTCACTCGTGATTTTTCCAATGCAGTCAGAGTGGGGGATTCGGAAATTCTTCAGCACCTCAAGTTGCGAACAGACGATGGTAACGAACTTGTCGGAAGCGAAGTGACTTTGGAAATGATCCAGGAACTTTCCAACAAAGGATTGTCGCCGACTTGGTACGCCAAGCAGGAGTGGGTGCAGCAGCGGTATTCCAAAGAGACAACAAAAGCAAAACCTGTCAAACAAGAAGAGGGGAGTAAAGTTTCACCCGTTGAAGAGACGCCAGTTGTCACATCCACCAGTAACGAATTGGTTGCAACTTTGAAGTCTCAAATTACTCGGCTCGAATTGGAAAATGACAGGCGTGTTGGAGAACATCAGAAAGACAAAGACGCATTTATGGAACAAATCAAAATGTTTAAAGATATGTTCGACACTTTGAAAGAAGATCACACCGATACGAAAGAATTGTTGAAAGAGGTTCATCAGGTGATGGGGAAATTTGCGGATATCAGTTTGCTCGGTTCACAGACATCGCCAGCAAAAAGTGATTCGGGGAAACAGGAAACGCCGACTCAGCAGGATACGGTTGTTGATGTTGAAAATGATTCAGCAATTGAAGCAGTTATCGTTGAGGAATCAAAGCAGCCAAAGAAGTCGAACAACAATCCTGTGAAAGAGGGGAGTACGATAAAGTCCAAAAAGAAAGCAGAACCTAAAAAAGCAAAAACCACCGCAAAAGCAAAACGAGCTGCCAAGGCGAAACCCAAACAGCACAAATGGTACGAAACTCCGACGCTCAATAAATTCTTATCTCGCAAATAATGGAGTTCAATGGTTTTGAACATCTCACGGCTAATTATCTCTACTGTCCCAATCAGTTCTTTGAGGTCTGTTTGCCGAATCATTCACGGGGAACGGTGCGGCTGGTTGCGTACATGCTGCGAAAAACACTCGGCTGGCTCGACAAAGAGGGGAATCCTATCGAGCAGAACATTAGTATTTCGTATCGAGATTTAATCACTGAAGCAGGCATCAGTCGAGGTTCGATCCGCAAAGCACTTGATGATGCGGTTGCAGGCGGGTTTATTACTTGTATTCAGAAAGGAAAGGCGAACGGGAATAATCAATCAGCAGAGACTGCTTGCTATGCCCTTCGCTGGTCAAGTGAAAATCAGTACCACAAGAACCCGGAACAGTTCGACGGATTCTTTTCCGGTGAAGGTCATCGCACGCCAATCCCAAATTCTTTTTTTGACCAAGTTGTGAAAGAGGAGGCATTGTCAGTTGTCAAAGTTGTCGGCACCGTACTGCGGCACACGGTGGGTTATCAAAATCAGTTTGGTGGTCGTCGTCAAGTGGCTCCATTGTCGTACAGCTACATACTGAAATACACGAATTTAAGTGACCGCACTACACTCAGTCAGGCGATTCAATATGCGATTGCAACGGGTTACATTCGATGTCTTCATAAAGGGGGAATTGATCTGAAAAGTAGCAAGCGAAATCCATCCATCTACACGGTTCGTTGGCATGGGCAAGCCAATCATCAGGGGAACGGTTCAAAAACCAGACCAGTGAGACAACAACGGTACAAAAACCAGACCGATAACGGTTCAGAAACCCGACCAGTCGGACAGTCCAAAAACCAGACTGAAGAAAAGCCACTTAAAAATAACACCTACAAACAACAGGATGATTCGACTGTTGCTGCTGTTGAAAATATGGAAAATACGAAAAAACTTGAATTACTGCGACAGGCAGGCTTCGATGAGGTTGTTGCATTGGAATTATCGCAAAAGAGGGGACTGGAAGAAATTCAAAAACAGATTGATTGGTTGCCTTGCCGTAACCCGGAGCGGAATTCTTTGGGGATGCTGCGAAAAGCGATTGAAGCTGACTGGTCAAAGCCGGATTCGATTATCAATGCAGAGAAGAAGCATCAGCGTCAACAGCAATACCAAAAACAGGCGACACAAGAGGGGATTGATAACGCTCAGGTCTCCCAAGCCAAGCGAGAGAAAAAACGTCGCAGGGAGCAACTATTGCCCGTCTGGGACAAGCTCTCGAATGATGAACGATCTCAAATTGAAAAACTGGCGTTTGCAGAACTCAACAGTGATTTTTTGCGAGACCGTTTTAAGAAGAATGAAGAGTTTCGATTGAATCAATGTTTAGATGTTTTTGCAGATCAGTAACAGCATAATATCGCACCCAAATACAGTGATGCAGATTGAAGAAACAGAATCGAATCGATCCCCAAAAGGCCCGCAAATGACGCCGCATTACCTCCCGCGTTTACCCCCGCAGGCAGGTGCGGAGTTTCTACGCATCCGTTGGCGATTGGAAATCGACCAAACGGGGCTTGGCGAAGCCAAGTGACACATCCTATGAGGTGACACCACTCGCGGGCGGGAACCCGCGAGGCCGAGACTTCCGACACATTCCAGAAACGAAATGGCTCCACCCTCGGCCTCGCGTGTGCAGTCAAGACTGCTTTGTGCCTCCGGCGGTAAGAATGAAAATTTCCATGTGTCGGAAAGTAAATCACCCCAATCAAACCGCGAGTGGGTCACGCACATTTCCCCCAACAGGGAACAATCGCAAAGCGGGACGATACCCAAGCCTATCGGCTGTGGAGAAACATGTGAATTTTTGGATTTGGAAATGCTAACGCTTAACATCACCGGGTTGTGATTCCCGGTTGTTCGCATTGGTACATCCGGTTTCATGGCTCCCGTACATTATTTTTTCATGGAACCATTCGCTGAATGGTTCCATAATACGTATATTCCAACCATTGCCGTAGCGGTGGATGCAGTGTGTTACGAAGTTGGTTAAACCAAGTCTCGAGCGGCACCGGAACTACGGACGGCAGCTCAGAGTAGACTGGTAACTCGCCAGCCTCTGACGTGGCCCAGTCGACGAGCAACTTGAATTGTTTTTCGCGTGTTGCATTAGAGTGAGCAAGATTTCGAGCTTTCACAATTGCAGGGTTGCAACCCGCTGATTTCCACAACTGGCGAACTTGATTCAGTAGTTGGTCGTTGACCGGTTCAACGGTAATAGTTGAGACTTTGCTGAAAGGGAGTTGATCGTTCCCAACAGACAATTCGAGCCCATACGTTTTGAGCTTCCAGTATTTCCCGTTCTTTACATAGCAACTTTTGACAGCATCCGCCGATAGACGATCCTTGTCTAGGTCATAGTTGTCATCTCCAGGATTGGTGGTTGCGAGGGCAACATCGTTGCACGTTTTCCAAATAGAGCGGTCAAACGTAAGCGTGATTGGACCATAAAGATTTGGGATCATCTTGTCCACAAACCAGAATAGGCTTCCAAAATCTTGAGGGTTTCCGAATGTGCGTGCCCACACACCGTGCTTCTTGTCGAGCTTGTCAGTGTAGAACGGAGTATAGTCAGAACAGACGTTGGTGAGGCGGTGCCGTGAGAGAACAGCCTTCTGTCCACAATACGCCTCAAAATCACGCAACTGTACGGCGTGGTACAATTTAGCGAACCGCTCGTGTAGGGCTTCGGCAACGGGATCATTCATTGAGATTACGCCTTTGTGGAATAGCGTTTGAGGTCACTGCCCGCGGCAACAACGTTGATTTCACAATCCGCGAGGCCCGCGCCTCCGTGTGCAACGGATTGTCATGCTTCTGGTTGGTTTCCAGACGATGCTGGGAATATGCCAGTTGGTCCGGGCCCATCGAGAATAGTCGAATCTTCTTTGATCACTGGAAAGTCTGATGTCGTGGGAATATACGAGACCTCTGCAAGCTTGTTTGTGTTAGATACATCAAATAGCGAGGGATTGTCCCGAAATCGTTGAGCTACAAGTTCGGCAAACGCCCACGGATTGAGCTTGACGATAACCAGATCGGATTCCCGTTGTTCAAATTCCGGGATGGAGGTGAAATCGCCCGATATTTCCCATCCGTATCGTGTTTCGTTTGATGTGAATTGTTTTGGCTGAAACGCGTGATTCGCGCCGTGACGATACATACCCCAGAATATATTGAATAGATCTTTGGTAATGCCGAGATCGTTGGCCCCAAAAGTCTGCATTGCATCGGGCGAAGCTTTGGTGTCAGCAGATTTCAGTGAAGCGACGATGTAACGTTCATAAAGAGCCACCGCGCCGCACAGGGCAAGGAATGCACCATCCGAATCTGAAGTGCGAGATGACTTCAGTTGGTCAATAGGCTTGATGAACCAGTTCTCGAGCTTTTGTTCTGGAGTCATTGAAGCGTGTCCTATTGATGCATAACGTCCGCGATAACCGAGTCGTGAGGGTTGATGATCCATTTCAAAGTCGCCCGGCTCCGCGACTTTGGTTCATTACATTGTTAGACCGCGTTTATGTGGTGCGCTGGACGATAACCTGTTTGAGATGTGGTACCTGCTCTGGATCCTGCAGCGGCATGTAAAAAGTTTTGCCATCGCCAGAACTGCTCGTTGCAACCCGATATCTGAAATTGTATCGACGAGAGTCAGCTGCACGACAGAAAGAATACGTTACCACAATGTGGTATGGGTTGGAGTTTACACCAATTTGCAATTCGTCGTCGTTCCCGAATATTGCCATTTCCGTTAGCGGTGAATCGGTGGTTTGCTGCGCACTACCAGGAAGGAGTGTAGGCCAGTTATGTTGGTAAATGCATCGCATTAAGCCATACGGTTCGCCATCCTTTTCGGTACCGACGTTAATCGACACGGTCAAGTCGTTAATTGCACAGCCTGCTTCATTCTGGATGAAAAGTTTATTGTCAGTTAACGAACCCGTCAGATCTACTGTCAGATTGGGTTCGATGCCAGCCTGAAACATGCGAATTGTGGTTCGAGTGTAAACTACGGTTGCGATTGCAATCACAATCGCCGTGATGGCCTGAAAAATGGTTGAAATTACGACGAGAGTTTCCATCTGCGTCCTTTGAAAGAAAATGTTTCGGTGTAAATATTGGCAAATAATTTAGCGAGATAACTTGTTATTCACCTGCAAGTCTTTGTTGATATATGATTCTACGTTAAAACAAATACCGATAAGTAATATGTAGTCGTGGTTCACACAGAACCTTCAATACACTATTTGTACAATAGTATCACAGTACTTCAATGCCACTGTATTATCATTTATTCTTTTTGAATGAAATATCTCCCATGCATTCTTCTGCTGAAATCGACTCCGGTTGCCTCTGGTTGAACCTTCCTTCTCCTATTGCTGGAGTCCAGGCAAACCGTACGCGACATCGTTTTGCTAATTCCAATACGGTTTGTTTTGCGCCGGTTTGTCCTTCTTTGTCGAGATCGAACATTATTGATATGTGGGTGTTGTGAGTTTCGTTTGCGAGGGTTGCTAGTTTTTCTGCCTGGGTTTCGGTGATGGTGTTGCTGCAAATTGCTAGTGTAGGAACGCCGAGGGTTTGGAGGTTGATGGCGTCGTTTTGGCCTTCTACTAAGACGATGCCGGTTTTGGGATTCTTTTCAAAATAGTCTTTGGTGGCGAGTTTTTGGAATTGGGGGAGGCCGTAGAGTTCTTGGCCTCGATGGAAGCCTTTGACGAATTTGAATTTTCTTGGTTCGGATTTGGTGTTGCCGTGGCTTTGCCATTTTTTTTGTTGGGCTTCGTAGTTGAGATTGCGACCGAACCAGGTGAGAATTTCTCCGTTTTCATCTGGGTAGCCGTAGACGAAGTGGCCTCTTAATAATCCTTTGGCATTGCTGGGGAGATAGCCGCAGCGGTATTTTTTCATGGTCTCTGGTGTCATGAACCGGCGAGATCTGACATACGCGGCTGCTTGCGGGGACATTTCTGCGACATCGGTGATGAATTTATCGTCGAGGTTGACGAGTTCGCGGGCGCGTTCGTTTTCGGAATCTTTGAGTGGGATGTTGATGAGTGGTTCATCATCAGTTATGTCCGATGAAACGTTTGTTGGCGAGCCAGGCCAGTGATGGCCCTGGTTGGTTTGGTTGTTGTTATTGTTTTCATCATGGTTACGGTTTTCGTGTTGCACAGTCACCAGGGGGTTAACACCCCCGGCTCGCCCATCAAGAAGGGCTTGCAGGTCGCTGGCGATTTCTTTGAACTCTGTTCCTTTGAGTTTTCCGTTACTCGGCTGGCGGTTGTGTTTCATCAGGAACATCAAGTTCAATAAATTGCCTCGCACCGTGCAGCCATATTGGAAGCATCTGAAGACGGCTCCGTCCTGTTTAGTTTTGATGGAGATTGCTCGGTCGCCGGTTTGTTCTTCTCTTTTACCGCAGGCGAAAATGCAGGCCATGCGGGTTTCGTTTGCGGTTTTGTGCAGGGCGGGGAGGTCGACATTGTAGAAACTGGCGATTCGTTCGACGACATCACCACCTGCAACCAATTCCTGTTGGAGGGAATCGACATCAATGTAGCCATTTGTTTTTCGCGTACTATTTGTGGAAGCCATGCAAGTTGAAGTGGGTGGAATTAAAAGGGAGGTAAGCTACACTCACAGCCAACCGATGGCAACACGATCACAGACAAAAAAAGGTTGGCAAAAAACGCTTCGTGATGATGACATCATGCTCGCATTAACACGCTGCCCATTAACCGCTGAAGATTTTCTGGTTCTTAGTCAAACGTGGTCGCAACCGT
>JAJRTM010000909.1 GCA_024278285.1 Planctomycetota bacterium | reverse complement strand
TGTTGCATGTCCCGCAGTAATTTGTGGCCACGCCCAGACATCAGCCAGGAAAATCGCTCCCCAACCTTCAGCGATCTTTCCTTCTCGATTTTCAACCTTGGCTCGCACATGGCAATACAGCGTATTGTCCATCACCACGCCCCCAAACTTCAACGGCGTGCGAGCTTTTTCATATTGAAAAAATGGTTCGACTTCAAGGACACGAATATCAGTTGGAAACGACATGGATTATCTTTCTTGTTGCAGCGGATTTTCGTAGGTCAGGCTTTCCAGCCTGACTTAAAACGGTTTTGACAGAATAAAAACCTGTCGGATTAAAATAAGACTTTCGCTATTTTTAAATGGAGAAGATAACGACAGAACGCTGTTGTGTCAGGCTGGAAAGCCTAACCTACTGACAAGGCTTTGCTTACTTCAGGCCAAACTTTATAAGCAGCAGTGTACCAGGCCATCATCATGAGTAACACCAAGCTGACACCGGCTGCAATATTCAACGCGATTCCATTTCGATGTTCGCCCATCACGCTTGGCAAGTTTGTTAGCCACAGCAGCACACCTGCCATTAACGGGGCAGCAACAACCGTCACTGCTTGGGCAGCGACAATCGCGGCGACCGGTTTGGTTCCACTTTGAATCACATAAATGGCAACAAACATTCCGATCAGTAAGACAGCGGCTGTGAGAATTCGAGGCCATTTATCTGAAGGCATACTTCCCAGGTTCAAAGAATCGGAAAGGATAAACCCGCCGATCATTGAGTTCACAATAAAAGAAGAAAACGCAGCCGAGAATAAACCAATACAAAAAATCAATCGCCCTTTTTCGCCGAATAACGGTTGCAGCGAGTTCGCGACATCGGCTACATCCCCCAGGTTTTTTCCACGCAAAACCGCAGCAGCAGTTGTCATAATCATTAACGTAATGAGCAGCATAATAGCCGAGCCAACTCGGGCATCGACCAAACCGCTATGAACATCCTTTTCTGTCCAACCTTTGAATCTCACCAGGTATGCCTGATAATAAGCAGCGGTAATCACAAATGTTGTACCCACCAAGCCCAATAAAGGCAAACCGATTTCTCCCGATCCCCCAAGTGGCACAAGCCCTTTGGCAAACTCGGTCACACTCGGCTGGGCAAACCATAAATTCATCGCGAACGAAAGCAACATAATCGCAACAAAAACAGACATGACCCGTTCAACCACTTTGTAAAGATTATGAAAACCAAACACAAACGCGAGTGTGATGATATTGATCAACACAATCCAGTAATCAAAATCGTAATACGTTTTAAGAGCGGAATGAACTCCCAGATTATTTCCGAACTGGAACGCAGCCGAGATGAAAAAGACGCCAAGCCCAACCAGCACCGCCAGCCATCGTCCCGCACGTTTCGCTGTCAGTTCCCCCGGCGACTGCTGAGCCACAACGCCCAGCTTTACGCCCAACGTCATGTAAACCATCATGCAAAGCACCGCGATAACAACAACCCAACTTTTGGAGTAACCTTCAACGGAGCCAACTTTCGAACTCGTTAAAATACTCCCCGGACCAATCACCACACACGCGGTAACCAATCCCGGCCCAAGCGATTTCAACAGACTCCTTTTCTGCAAGGAATCATTTTCTGTTTGTGCCTCGTTACTCTCTGTCATGATGTTTTACTCTCTGATTGTCGTAGGGTAGCCCGACCACTTCAGTGGTTGGGTGCCGTCAGGCACAAGATGCCCGCGCCATGTGTTTTCGATAATACTGGAACTTCCAATGAAGTAAAGTAGGGCAGGCTCCCGCCTGCCTTCCTGTTTTATTATGAAAATAAATCAGAAATTACAAGTTATTGTCTTCGTACATAACATATATTGATATCGCTATTCTCTAGCACATGGGGAAGGCAGGCGGGAGCCTGCCCTACAGTATTTCAAAGTACATTATTCTGCATCCAATTCACATAGTGGCTTGCAAACGCATCCAAGTTCTCAACTTCGCCGCCACCTCGCACGGGAGAACACATCTCGTAAGTAGCGATGCCATCAAATCCTCCCTCTTTCAAACCACGAAAGAAGGCTTCGTAGTCGATAAACCCTTCTCCAAACTTCACCGCTCGCACCAAATCTGGTTCGAGCTTTTTATAATTCACCAGAGCCGGCTGATACTCATACCGCGGCAATCGAATATAATCGGCATTGGTGGTGATGACAGTATGCGGAGCCATCTTTTTGGCGACTTCATAAAGATTTTCTCCGCGCAGGGCAGGGGACCAGGCATCGAAACCAAGTTTGCAGTTTGCTCGATCCACATCGTTCAGGATTTCCAGCAACCAGTCAGAATGGACACCAATATCGTGATGATTCTGTAACGCAATCGTCACTCCAACACTGGCTGCCCGGTCACACATTTCCTGTACGGTTTTTACGACATTCTTCCAGATGGCATGCGGGCTGTGACCTGCTGTTTCATACGCAGTAAAAATGCGAACAACCGGCGAGTTCAACTGCGAAGCAATCCGGGAAAGCGATTCTATATATGCAATTTGCATTTCCAGATAAGGCACCTCTGCCGCTGCACTGGGAGATAAATCGGTATAACCACCGATAACACTGCAAGCGATATCATGCTTTTGTAATGCGCACTTTACAGAATTGATTTTCTCATCACTCGCATCCAAAGGCGACAGATGCGGTCTTTTTCCTGCAAGCACCACGCTGCCATAACCAAGCTGCGAAGCCTTCTTGATAAAAGCAGGCAACTCCAATTCATGCTGCCCCCAAAAACCAGCATAACTGACAGAGAATAAACTGAGCTTCATCATAACCTGTTTCTAATTCCGTAGGATGGTGTGCTTGCATCCATCGTCGCGTGCCGGGTTGTGTTTAATAGTAGAAAAAAGCCTGAATTGATATTATTCAGCAATAGATTGATTAAGTGGATACCATATTTGATGGGTGCAAGCACGCCATCCTACGTCTGATTTATGTGAGGATATCTTTAACGACGACGCCATGCACATCGGTCAGGCGGAATTCGCGTCCTTGAAATTTGAATGTTAATCGTTTGTGATCAATCCCCAGGCACCGCAAGATCGTAGCGTTCAAATCGTGAACATGAACCGGTTTCTCTGCGATGTTGTAACTGAAATCATCAGTCACGCCATAACTGATGCCCGGTTTTATCCCGCCTCCCGCCAGCCACATTGTAAAGCAGCGTCCGTGATGATCGCGTCCGTAATCGGTCGCCGTCAATTTCCCCTGACTGTAAACAGTTCGCCCAAACTCCCCGCCCCAAACGATGAGGGTTTCGTCGAGAAGCCCACGCTGTTTCAAGTCGGAAATGAGTCCCGCACACGCGCGGTCGACATCTTGAGCTTGCAGCCGGATATCACTCGGCAAGTTATAGTGCTGGTCCCAACCGCGATGATAAAGTTGAATGAATCTTGTGCCCCGTTCTGCCAATCGCCGAGCGAGTAAACAGTTTGCAGCAAACGTTCCCGGCTTACGAGATTCTTCGCCATACATTTTGAAAGTTTGATCTGTCTCGCCGGAAAGATCAGTCAATTCAGGAACCGAACTTTGCATGCGGTAGGCCATCTCGAACTGTGCGATTCGCGTATTAATTTCGGGATCACCAAAAGATTCGTATCCTTTTTGATTCAATCGCGACAAACCATCGAGCATCCGTCGGCGCGTCGAAGAATCGATGCCTGGTGGATTCGATAAATAAAGAACCGGGTCTCCACTGCTGCGGAAATTGACTCCCTGGTAATTGGACGGCAAGAAACCAGTCCCCCACAACCGCGTATAAAGCGGATCAGCCGGTCGAGCCGCACTCCCTTGGGAAATGAGCACCGTGAAGGCGGGCAAGTCTGCATTTTCTGTCCCAATGCCATAACTGGTCCAAGCACCAATGCTGGGACGCCCCGGTTGTTGATGCCCGGTTTGCAATAACGTCACGGCTGGGTCATGGTTAATCGCTTCGGTGTTGAGCGATTTGATGATGCAAATATCATCAGCCACCTTCGCAAGGTTCGGCATCAAATCACTCATCCATGAACCACTTTGCCCGTGCTGCTTGAACGTGAATTGACCAGGAGCAGAAATGGGAAATGATTTTTGGTTTGATGTCATCCCCGTTAATCGCTGAGTACCACGCACCGAATCGGGAAGTTCGGTTCCTTGCAATTTCTTTAGTAACGGCTTGTAATCAAACAATTCAACCTGCGAAGGACCGCCGTGCATGAATAAAGAAATTACACGTTTCGCCCGCTGCGGAAAGTGCGTTTTTTCTAGTATGCCTGGTGTTTTTTTAGCTTTATCAGCGCTGGCAATTTGAGGATTAAGCAGAGTCGCGAACGCAACAGCCCCAATCCCACCAGCCGCCTGCCCAAAAAACTGACGCCGAGCCAAATCGATAATATTGCTGTTGTAAGATATGTGATTCATTCTGTGTTTACTCCGTAGGTCAGGCTTTCCAGTCTGACAAAACATCGTTCCAATACGATAAATTGAACGAGCATTAAAAAGACTTCTCTATTTCCACTTTGTATCACTTCGAGTGTTAACAGTAAGTTTGTCGGTAAAAATAAAGATAATTAACCTGGAGGCCACATTTGTCAGGCTGGAAAGCCTGACCTACTTGGTAACGGTTTCATCCATGCTTAAAATAACAGACGCAATTGTTGTCCATGTGGCCAGTTCGATCACATCGAGAGATTGATTTCGTTTTGATTCCCCGACTTCAATCAATCGCGCTGCGGCTTGCTTGTTCTTCTTAAATTCTTTCAGTTGCTTTTGAAACAAGTCGAGCAGGATTTTCGCTTCGCCTGGCTTGGGCAACCTTGCGATTGCGAGGCGAAACGCGAATTGAATTCGTGCTTGCGGGGTCGTTTGTTTTGGTTCGGTCATCATTCGTTGTGCCAAAACGCGAGCCGCTTCGATGTAGGTGGTATCGTTCATCAAAGTCAGTGCTTGAAGTGGCGTGTTGGTGCGTGGTCTGCGGACGGTGCAGGTTTCGCGGGTTGGTGCATCAAACGCCAACATACCGGGCGGCGGGCTTTGTCGTTTCCAGAATGTATAAATACTGCGGCGGTACAAACCGCTACCCCGATCTTGCTGATACGTCAGATTGCTATCATAAGAAATCGCTTTCCATATTCCTTCAGGCTGATACGGTTTCACGCTAATTCCGCCAATCTGTTCGGCAAGTAAACCGGAAATAGTAAGTGCATTATCACGGACAACTTCTGCATCCAATCGAAACCGTGGACCGTGAGCCAGCAAGCGGTTTTCAGGATCAATTGCCAGCAGGCGAGTCATTCCAGTCGGACTTAATTTCGCTGTTTGGCGATACGTTGCGGAAGTAACAATCAGGCGATGAAAATGTTTCACGTCCCAGCCGCTTTCCATGAATTCCACAGCGAGCCAGTCGAGTAAATCGGGATGGCTGGGCCACTCTCCCTGCGTTCCGAAATCTTCGGCGGTTTTGACAAGGCCCGTTCCAAAACAATGTTGCCAATATCGATTGACAATCACACGAGCCGTCAACGGATGCGTTCGACCAACGAGCCATCTCGCAAGACCGAGTCGGTTTTTCGGTGCCTCCTTCGGCAACCGCGACAGACTCACAGGAACGTCAACAGTCACTTTTTTCCATGCTCATCGTATTGACCGCGCAGCAGTAAAAATGTATCACGCGGCTTGGGGAGCTCCTGCATTACCATCGCTGTGGGTATGCTGCTTTCAAGATGGTGTAATTGCTTACGAAGTTTGTTGCGATGTGAATACGCCTTTTGGAATTTCGCAGCCGCCTGCTCTGTAATGAAAAACTTGTGTAATTTTTCTTTCTCTTTAGTCGTCCGTTTCTTGTCGGGAATACTGACTAATGCTTTGAGCAGTTGGCTCGATGCAAGTTGATAAACTTCTTCAGAATTCAGTTCACGATTGTAAATGCGAACTTCATCAATCATTCCATAAAATGCGGCACTGGTGCTGCGGCGACCGATGCGAAGTGGCTGTGATGTTCTGATTGAACCTCGCAAATTGTCATAACGAATATCGAATGGTTGCGGCTTTCCATCAAGATAAATGTTGATGCCGCTCGCTTTGCCTGAACCATCGTAAGTGACCATCACATGCTGCCATTGCCCGGTGGTGATCGACGATTTTGTCATCACCTGAATCGCATCGATGTTCCACTTGTGAATGAGATGAACGACCGCTTTCCCTTTTCGCATCATGACGTCAAAACCTCGTAAACTGTTTCGATCATCATTTTTTGAAATTAAACAGGCAGGGGAGCCGGATGTTAATTTCATCCATCCGCCATACGAAAATGGATCAGTTCGTTCAAAATTAATTTTACTTTCCGTTTCCATCGCAGCGTCACCATCAAGTAGAGCCGCGTTACCGAATAAGCCCTTTTGTAAACCAGGCTTTCCAGACTGAACCGGTTTTTCCATATCAAAATGTTCGACCATTCCTTTTTCAGGCAGTTCAGGTAAATGAGCCAGAACAGTTTTCTCCCATTTCGTTTGAGATATTTCCAGTTCCGGCTTCATTTTGTCGAACTCTTTATCTGTGGTGGCTACTTCTTCACGAAGTTTTTTAAGTTGGGCGACAAAATCTGAATTGGGTACTTTCAACAGAGGGGGCGAATTTCCGTATGTGTTTTTCAGTCCGGTTTCTTTCACGCTGTTGAAAAAGGCAAATAACTGATAGAACTCTTCCTGTGAAATCGGATCGTATTTATGATCGTGGCAGCGGGCACAGCCCATGCTCATCCCGAGCCAAACCGTCGAAGTTGTTTTGACTCGATCCACCACATATTCAACGCGATACTCTTCGTCGATGACTCCCGATTCCCGGGTTGTCATGTGATTGCGGTTAAATCCACTTGCTATTAACTGGCTTTCGGTCGCATCGGGAAGCAGATCACCCGCTAACTGCTCGATCGTAAATTGATCAAAAGGCATGTTACTGTTGTAGGCATCAATCACCCAGTTTCGCCACCGCCACATCGACCGTACGCTGTCCACGAAAAAACCGTTCGTATCTGCATACCGGGCAGCATCGAGCCAGTATCTGGCCAGGTGCTCGCCGTATCGTTTTGAATTGAGCAATCGATCCACTACTTTTTCGTACGCATCGCGAGAATCGTCAGACAGAAACGCATCTAATTCTGCCAGTGTGGGCGGTAGGCCTGTTAAATCTAACGATACCCGTCGAAGCAGCGTTTCCCGCGATGCCTGCGGGGAAGGGGCAAGCGTTTCAGCTTCCAATCGAGCCAAAATAAAAGCATCGATTTCGTTTCGTACCCATTTAGATTTCTTCACATCAGGAATCGCAGAACGCTCGGGAGGAATGAACGCCCAATGTTTTTGATATGTCGCCCCTTGTTCAATCCATAATCGAATCAGTTTGATCTCTTTTGTTGTGAGTTGTCTATCACTTTGAACAGGGGGCATCTGCTCTTCTTTATCCTGCGTTGTCAGTCGGAGATAAAGCTCGCTTTCCTGTGGCTTACCAGCCACGACAACATGATAGCCGCCACGATCAAGAATCAATTCCTGACCGTCATCAAGCCGCAACTCTCCTTCTCGCGTGTTGGCATCGGGGCCGTGACAATGCAGACATTTATCGGTAAGAATTGGTCGTATATGCCTATTAAACTGCACCACCTGTGGCAATCGCTCACCTGCAACCGAATCGCTTAAACTGCAATACATAAGCAAGAGGCAAAGCAGAAAACCTGTTATAGTTCGAAGCGTATTCATTGCTATTTCTCCGATTTATTTTCCTGACGTTGTTTCGCTTCTTCTGCTCGAATTTTTCGTGCAGAAATGCTTCGAAATTCCCACGGAAGTTTCGCATTAGGCGGGAGTGAATCGAGCACCTTCTGCAATGAAATATGAGAGGTTTCGGTTTCGCGATCTCTGCTGATCAACTTGCCAGTGAGGCTGTGTTGTTCAAGCGGATCTTCAGAGAGATCAAAATAATCGCCGGTGGAATAGAGTTTGAATCGTTGGTCGCGAACAACTCGTGTTTTGTAATATTGAGTGAAGCACCATTGACGCCACGGGTTACTTCTTTGTTGCCCGAGTAATTGCGGGGCAAACGAGCGACCATCGTAAACGACATCTGCCGGAAGTGTCGCCCCGGCTAGTCCCGCTAACGTTGGCAAGATATCGCTGGCATCAATCAAATCGTCACTCTCGCGACCACCAGGAACAAGGGTAGGGCAGTTCACAATAAAGGGCATGTTGATGCCACACTCTGTCAGAGAATAAATCCCCTCGCCAGAAATTCGCCCGTTAATGCGCCCCCCCAAACTTTCGTAATCGTTCTGGTCAGAACCGTTATCGGTGCCGTTATCAACTGCGATGAAAATAATTGTGTTTTTGCGTAATCCACTCTCTTCTAACGACTGTACCAACCGACCGATTAAATGATCCGCATAACGCAGCATCCCTGCAAAATGTTCTCGCCGGGTTAATTCCTTTCCTTTGTTGAATGGTGTTGAAACAACCGGAATGTGTGTCAGAATGGTGGAGTAATACGCAAAGAAAGGGCGTTCCCGTTTGCGGCTCATGTAATCGATTAAATAATCGGTAAAAATGTCCGGGCCGAATTTTCCTGTGGTGTCGATTTTCTTCCCATCGCGAATAATATACGCATCCCAGTACCGTTTTTTATGTGCCGGGTGCCCTTTCTTACCTTCAGGGAACAGGCAATATTCATCGAAGCCATGTTTGTTGATGGCATCTTTCTGCTCGGGATCAAATAGATCATTAATCTGCCACTTGCCGGAAATGCACGTATCGTACCCAGCCGATTTCATCACACGAGCCATGCAGATTTCACGATTCCAATCGAAATAGCCGCCGCCATAAATTGCGGGATCGTGATGTGTGTGCCAACCAGTACGATGCGGATGCCGCCCTGTCAGCAGCATCACTCGCGTGGTACTGCAAACCGGCGTGACATAAAAATTACGAAACTTCAAACCGGACCGTGCCAGGCGATCAATTTCAGGCGTCTGATTTTCCTGCGACCCGTAACAGCGAAACCAGTCTTTGCCGACGTTATCCAAAAGAATAAACAACACATTGGGACGCTGTTTATTCGACTTGGCTGCTATGACTGAATTGACTTCAGAGAGTATCACCAGCGTCATGCTCAGCAAGATTAAGAATCTTTGAATTTGTTTGCTCATTTCCAATCTCTCCAACTGTAATAATAACTGTAGGGTTCGCCATGCGGACCAATATTGACACTCAATAACTTTCACGTCTTCAATTCGTCGTAGGATGGCGTGCTTGCACCCATCAAATACGGTCTCCACCACGTTCATCTATTCTCGATACAAAACCATTCCGCTTCTTATCTCATAACGAAAAACAACCGGGCATGCGAAGATGGGTGCAAGCACGCCATCCTACATCGTTCCCAGGCAGGAACTTGGGAACAAGAAATAATGGTCCGCATAGCGGATCCTGCAATTCTCACTCAATCCAACGACCACGGTTTACGGTATTCGTAATGCAGCAAATCGTTAGCGGCTTTGTTATTGGTGATTATTTCCCGCTGCGCATCCCATTCCAGTCGGGCACCTGTTGCCAGTGAAATGTTGGCGAGCAAACTCATTGTGGTCGAACGATGACCGATTTCGACATCTGCATTCGGCAATTCTCGCGACTTAATGCAATCGAGAAAATTGCGAACATGCCTGCTTGTGAGTGCCTTGTTCGTTTCAGTGTTTTCTTGTGAAACCGGTTTCATCCGTGGTTTGCGATCTTGAAATTGTCCGCCACGTTCGGGGTAAATATCAAACCCTTTGTTACCGATGTAAGCGGTTCCCTGAGTGCCCCGGAATTCAATTTCGCCCTGTTTGAGTGCAGGGGCACCACTTGCTTCGTACTGACCGAAGATCGCCAATCGCCCCGATGCAAATTGAAAGACCGCTTCCATTGTGTCGGGAACCGTACGGTCATCATCAACTGCAAATTGCCCGCCCATCGCACAAACAGAATCCGGCGCCAATTCGCCGGTCATCCAGCGAATGACATCCAGATAATGCACGCCCCAGTTTCCCATTTGTGATGAGAACTGCTTCCACCAACGGAATTTGTAAGGGGCGATATTATCCTGATACTCTCGCAATGGTCGCGGACCAAGCCACATGTTCCAGTCCAGTCCAGCCGGCGGTTTTGATTTCTTTCGCTTTCCGATTCCATTCGGAGCCATGTTGTTGATCCGATAGGATCGCGAAAGTGTAATTTTCCCCATCAGATCCGAAGAAATGATCTTCCCAAGTTTCGGATAGAGTTGCGAAGAGCGGCGGTGCGTGCCAACCTGCACAATACGATTATTTCGCCGAGCTGCCTCCACCATTTTACGCCCTTCATAAATAGTATTTGAAAGTGGCTTCTCGACATAAACATCTTTCCCGGCATTGCAGGCGTAAATCATTTGCAAAGCGTGCCAGTGATCAGGAGTCGCGACCACAACCGCATCAACATCTTTGCGGTCAATCATCTTGCGAAAATCGCTGTAAGTATCGACTTTCTTTTTCAGCCGGGCATTCGTTTTCGCCAGATGAGATTGATCGACATCGCATATCGCCACAATTTCGATATCCGGCTGAGCCACAAAAGCATCCAGCACCTGATTTCCACGATTCCCCACCCCGGAAAAAGCAACCCGCACTCGTTCGTTGGCAGCAGCACTACTTGATGAAGTTGTCGCAGTTGAAATCGCTAATGCCGCCGCACTCGCTTTGGCAAAAGTTCGACGATCAATGTTCCTGGAAGCCATTGCTATTTCCTTTCAGGCATGTTTTTCTATTTCCTTCCCTCAGGCACAACTTGTGCCTGAGACTTATTGTGAAGCAATCAATAGAAAAATAGTAGCATGGCTGGAGAGAAACTTCGAGAAACGGCTATTCTCTACGTATCCTTAACATTAATGAAACAAAAACTGTTGCATCTTTGGCTTGCATTTTGCGGGGGATAGAAATTTTCGTAGAGAATTCATATCCAAGCGGTCTGTGATAGATTTTCCTACCCTGGACCGGGTATTGTTTCTTTGTACTACGATACTCTGCACGGTTTCAAATGATCGTTTAACGGCAATACCGTTCATGTTTTCATAAGTCGCGACTCTTGCTAAGGTTATGTTTGAACTAAAACAAACACCAGCAAGGAGTCGCGATATGTTTGAGCAAGGTTGCTCCCGTTTGCCTGCGGATGAGAGTGGGC
>JAJRTM010000908.1 GCA_024278285.1 Planctomycetota bacterium | reverse complement strand
CTTTGTTCAAATGTCTTTCCCAGGTTGTTGCTCCCTGTTCGCGAGTTTTTAGTGAGGAGAGTGGACGGTAGCCGAGTTTTTTGCCGGTTAGTTGGTCGATCCAGTAAATGGAAATTTCACGAACAGCGGCTTGGTCGTGCCGAAGCCAGGTGACTAACTGTCGAGATATCTCTGGATCCCGAGCGTCTTTTTCATCGTATCCCCAAAGTAATTTGTAAATGACAGATTCGGTTTCCTCATTAACTGTCTGATTAAGCAATGTTCGCAGAGTCTCCCGGTTTTTGGGCGATTGGGGCAACCATTCTCTTAATCCGTTAATCGCGGCTGTGCGTGATTCTTCGTGAGGAGAATGCACCAGAATGTTGACAAGAGATTCATATCGATTTCCCAAAGAAAGTGCATGGGCAGCCAGTCCTGCAATGTGTGGATTGGGATCACTGGCAACGCCTTCCAAATCGAGCCAGAGATTGACAGAGCCTTCTATTTTTTTGAGGAATTCTCTTTGATCACGATTTTTAGGGGAAGAAAGGATCACTTCAGACTGAGTCGCCCAATCAGGAATTGGAATGGATGAGGCAGCTTCCTCTCCGGCTTGTTTTGCAGATGCCTTTTTTTGAGAAGCGGTGAGCGGGAGTAATTGTTTTGCCTGTTTGATTTCTTCCCATTCGCCGCCCGGTGTCAAAAGGCGAACGGCTGGGCCTGCGGTCCATGTCGTGGCAATAATTAAACCTTGCTGTGGCAGTTTTTCATAATGCGTTGATTTTTGTGGAGCCACTTCAATGATGATGCTTCCCGGCTTTTGGGGAAGTTCAAAGTACCAGGGTATTTCCTGAATGACGAGCCGAATCCTCTTCGGGGCATCGTCAGCAACATCTGGTTGGAATGAAAAGATGAGTCGCCCTTGTCTGACCGCAAATCCAAAACAGGATTGTTCGTCAGCTCCCAAGAGCTCCAGGGCGCTGTTTTCAAAAATCCTCAGATTACCTTTCCCGTTCCCAACAGAAAATTCGGCTTCTGAATTATGCAGACAAAACAGGCGATCCCCCGGTTCAATTTCTGTCATTTCTTTAATCATCACCGCATTCGATTGACTCACAGCCTGTCTAATAACGTGCTGGTTTTCCGATGTATAAACAATGGAAGGAGTGAAGCAGACTGGTTCTTTCGGCTTGGCAGGAATCGGTTTAGGTTCCTCAAGATTCGATTGCTCCTTTTCCGGCTTCATCTCTTTATTTTTATCGATCATCGCCACTTCCTCAGACGGTTTTCCTTCTGAGGGCTTCACAACCGGGGGTTGGAATTCTTTAGACTTACCGTCTTTAGGCTCATCAAGTGAAATTTTCGGTAATGCGGGGGGCTTGGGATCAATTGAAATCTTGGACATCTTCTCCGTTTCGGTGGATGCAACCAGCGTGCTTTGCTCGGCTGGAGTTTGTGGAGTCTTCGGTTCACCGGGTTCAGAAGAGGCATCTTGTTTAGAATTTGCGACTGTTGCGGGTTCCCCTCCCTCTTCTTCGAGGGTTGCATCAGGATCCTGCTCTTGTTCATTCATTGCAGATTGGTTGTTTGCCAGTTGTGAATTATTTTGATTCTTCCCAGGACGCAAAGAATCATCGGTAGCGATGCTGTAAATCCAGGCAGCACAGAGCAACCCAATGGCAATAATGGCTCCCTTGTTTTTCCAGGTGGAATCCCGTTTGGGAATTTCAAAAGTTGCAGGTACCTGTGATGCAGTTGCGTTATTATTTCCAGGCAGGTCGCTGACAGGGATATCAACTGCAGAAAGAGGAATCGGTTCAGAACCGGGTGGCTTACCATTTTCAGAAGCAGTATAGCCCACCGAATTAGCAATTTGTTCAAGCTTCTGGATGGTGGAACTGGGAACATCACCTTTTCCACCAAGCACAAGAGTCAGAATTTCGTGGCAGGCTGCTACTTCAGCAAGTTGCTCATCTGAATCCAGGCATCGCTGTTCAAATTGGCGAATTTGTTCGGGAGACATCAGGTTATCCAGATATTCGGCAACATCGTTGGCGTCTTTCCCCTCGGCTTCTTCAAGAAGTTTCGGTGCGGAAAGTCGACGCTTGCGAACCACTTCGCTAATTCGATGAACCAGTTCCTCTGCAGCCGGATCTTCCTTCAATAACTTGCCCACTTCAGCCGTATCAGCAGGATTGAGAATGTCGTCCATGTACGCCAGTATAAATCGCAAGTTGATTTTCATTCTCATTTCCCACTTATTCAATTGATTTCCGGAAGTTGTTCCAGCACAAAAATAACTGCCAGAGTCCCCATATTTGTCCACTGACTGACTGGAAAAAAGGACTCCTCTATGATTACAGTGGGAGAAACGGATTCGTTTCGTACAAGAAAATAGAGAATTCTTAAAAAACGTAACTATTCTGCGAAATTTAACTTTTGCAGGAATGATGGCTGTCTGTAGGTCTGTAGGGTCCGCTGTGCGGACCATCGCACGAAATAGGGGGATCCACGTCCCAGCGTGGTCCGCACAGCGGACCCTACGGCTTAAAAAAACGTAAAAGTTACCCCTCCACATTTTGTTAAACACCTACT
>JAJRTM010000907.1 GCA_024278285.1 Planctomycetota bacterium | reverse complement strand
TTTCATTACATTAAACCATGTTCAAAGCTAACTTAAAGCGAATAACGCGACTTCGGAAATAATAAATCAACAAGCCCGTTAACCCCCTGGTTACTCTGCTGTTACAGATCGGCAACCAATTGGCACTCGAGAGTTACCAGGGTCATCACTGACCCGGCTCGCCTGAAACTTGTTTTCTTCCGGCTACGCTGGGTTAGGAGTAGTCCTGAAATAGCTTCCCTATTTCATTGAGTTCATTTTGTAGGGTGTGTCGTGACGCACCTTTTTCAGCACACGAACAATCTGGTGCGTCACGACGCACCCTACGATAAACCGGGAACTTATTTCGGGACTACTACTTATTATCTCTTTTTGCGACGATACCAATCGACGATTCCGATTGCTGCCAAAACCGCTAACGGGTACTCCGCGGGTAGGCGATATCGCAGTGAACTGACAAACAACATATGCAATGCGGCAAAATACACGATAGGCAGGGTACAGAGGAAGAGGAGTTCCAGATTTTCGCGGGTTCCCCATCCCCCTCGAGTTGCCCACCCTGCCAGTAGTAGGAACCCCAGTGCAGTGATACCGACCAGGACGGGGCTTCGAAACTGTTCCGCGTTAGGCCACGGCTTCCAGTATCGCCAAAGTTTGATGAATCCAAGCTGAATTGCTCTGCCGGGATTTTCGCGTGCAAATTTCAATGCGAGGTCCTTGTAATGGCGATTCATTTCATATTCACTCATCCGATCCAGAACGCGGTCTTGCTCGAAGAAGGTCATATCGCTGGAGCCGGTCGCAGCGGGATGCAATCCATCGTACAAACTTGGTCCCATCCACAAAGTGGTGATCACAAAATGCCCGGTCACCTGCTGATTGCGGATTCCCCACGGAATGAGTGGAAGTATCATACAAATGAGCAGGACGATTGATTGCAGGGTTCGTTTTCGAAAAAATGACTTCGAGAAAATCGCTAAAGCAAGAATCAGACAGGGCGGAAAAAGTAACCAACTCGGGCGGATGTAAACAGCCAGCGAAGCAAGTAACCCCGCAAAAGCTGCCCAGAGGAAAGCTTCTTTCGGTTCGGTTGCATTGAGCCAACGTGAAAAAGCCCAGATATTAAACAGGATACAGGTCGCAAAAAGAATTTCACTTAATATTAAAACCGAAAAACCAACGTAAAGTGGCATCATCGCGATAATCAGCCCGGCAACAACACCGGCTGCGTTTGAATGATGTTTCGCCGCGATCCAGAAAGCAGGAAAGATCGCCAGTGAGGTAAGTACCGCCAGCAGCAAACGGGCAGCCGCCTGTGAATTGCCAAACATCGAAATGGAAGCGACCAGAATCGCAGGAAACGCAGGCATCCGCATCACCTGACGAGGTGGCGTATAAAGTGAAAAGTCTTCTCCAGCAACTATTTTTTCAGCCAGTTGCCAGTAGCCATCGGCATCTCCCTCTATCAGGAAATCTCGCTGGGCAATCTCTGCCAGGTAATAATTCAGGCAGACCGCAGCCACCAGACGGACCACGACCGCCAATAAAAAAATCTTCCACGGTTTTGAAAAGAGGTGCCTCACGATTTAATGCGATATTTTGCGAGGTTAAGATCGCGTTGGATATCCGCCTGAACTTCATCAATCGGGCGATCCCCACGAACGGTGATGACCAATTCTTTTTTACGAAACAGATTGATCGCCGGAAGCGTTTTATTCTGATAATCGTCAAGGCGTTCGCGGATCGCTGTCTCGTTATCGTCCGGTCTGAGAATCAATTCTTTTTTACCGCACGCATCGCAAATTCCCTCTTTTTTAGGAGGATGAGAATCGAGATTATAAACGGCTCCACAATTGGCGCAAACCCGTCTGGCGGTCAATCGCTCGATGATTAAATCTGCAGGAACATCGATGTTAAGAACCGCATCGATATCGTACCGTTCAAGAAAGTATTCCGCCTGAGCTTCGTTACGTGGGAAACCATCGAGCATGAAACCGTAGTTCCAGTCGTGATCTGCCAAGCGTTGCTCGATGAGGTTTTCAACATACTCATCCGGAATCAAACGACCGGTCGCCATCAGTCGTTTGATGCGGGCAGCCAGCTTGGTATGATTTTTGATATTCCAACGCAGGATGTCCCCCACGCTGATATGCACAAGGTCGAAACGCTTACACATAATTTCTGATTGCGTCCCTTTGCCGCACCCAGGCATCCCCATGATCACATATTTGTGCATCGAAAAGTCCAGTCGAAACGATAGTCTAATCTTCAGATGTAAGTTGTAAATAGTTACAAAGTTGCTCTACAATGTGTTCGAGTGCATAGTGACAAAAGTAAGAACATTTCTCACTTTAGTTCTTGCCCTGAATACATCCCACCATAAATGACAACCAAAGTAGTAGCCGTCGGCTTGTTTACCATCATATCGTATCAAGTATTCGGTTCAACTCTAAGGTGTTGACAACTGGTTGGAATAATAACTTCGAAGGAGATGGGTTGTGCGAATAAAGCCGATAAAATTTCTGGTCGTGATCATATCACTTTGCCTACTTAATCTTCGAGCCGAGGGAACCGAAAAGGTAAGTTTTAATCGAGATATTCGCCCAATTCTGGCAGATCGATGCTTTGCCTGCCACGGACCAGATGCAGAATCTCGCGAAGCAGGTTTACGGCTCGATCTGAAAGAATCTGCCCAGGCTGTGATCACTCACCGAAAATCGAAGCAAAGTGAGCTTGTCGAAAGGATATTAAGCACCGATCCAGATTTGAAAATGCCCCCCATAGAATTCGGCAAGCCGCTCGATAAACGGCAAATTAAACTTTTACAACAATGGGTGAAACAGGGGGGAGACTGGGAAGAACATTGGTCGTTGAGACCGAT
>JAJRTM010000083.1 GCA_024278285.1 Planctomycetota bacterium | reverse complement strand
TTGGTGACATCGAGCAGCAGAACCAAAACTATCGCCAGCGCTGCGTAGATGGCTGCGTTCGTATAGCTTTGTTTCAGTTGACGCGATGCTTCATAATTTTGAAGTGGCGTTCCCGTCACCTGGGCATCAACAGATCGTAAATCAGTAACAAACTTTTCCAACGGCTTGTCACTCCAGATATCGCCGTTGGGATAAATCTGGAGCAACCAGTCCCCCTGCTTATTCATGAATCGTGATTGTAATATCTGACTAATTTCGTGCTGTTGATTGATCAAACTTGAAAGGTCAGCCGTTTGCATCCGAATTTCTGACCAAAGCGAGCGGATCAATTCCTGCTCGACCGAAGATAAAATCTGAATTTGAACTTCAAAAGGTTGTCGGGAATAGAAATCTAAAAAGTGGTCGAGTTGCAAACGAATTTGTGTTGCTGCAATACTCGATTTGCCTCCGAGTTCGTCCAGCACTTTTTCGAGAGCCTGCCCCATTTCTGCTGGATTATGTGGGAGTGAATGTTTTGGTGCAGAGGCAACTTGGCGAGAAAACTCCAACAACGCTGAAAACTGATTGAAAGATTCTTCGGACCCGCCGGTTAATTGATGCGAAGCCAGTTCCATCACATTTGAAACCGAAGAGAGATTTCGGAATCGATTCGCCTGCTCAATCGCTTCTTGCCGGGATGGATACCAGGCGACCGCATAAAGAACATCTCCCTGACTCCCAGAAAGTAACTTCTGTTGTGTTTCGACAGCAGGCAGATTGTCCGGCTGCATGTTCAATAAATTGGCATCGTAAATAACGCGGGAACGTATTGTTGCGTTTTCGACTTCCCAAGCTTGAACGCAAAGAGCAAGGACCGGCATCAAAAACAGAAATGCAGTCAACAACGGTCGCTGATTCATCGCCGAGCGGAGCCAGTTGCAGGAAAAGATATTTCCTTTTTGTGTTCCCGATAAAGGCAGGCGTAATTTTTCTTTTTGGTGGCGCTCTGCAAGGACAATCAAGGCGGGGAAAACAAGGAAAGTCGCCATCGCGGCTAGTAGAACGCCACACCCAGCAATAATTCCCAATTCCGCCACGCCGGGGAAGTCGGTCACTCCTGCACATAAAAACGCGATCGATGTCGTGACCGCAGCAGTGATAATTCCTTTGCCGACCGTATCGCTGGCTAATGAAATAGATCGAACAACCGATTCCTCTTTTTCACGAAATTCCAGATAGCTCGATAAAAGATGAATGCCAAAATCAATCCCCAACCCGACAAGAATCGCAGCGAACGCCATCGAAAGAATATTCAAATGACCGATCAGAACGGTTGTCAGTCCCAGCGTCCACAACATGCTGATCCCTAATGTAATGCAGCACGCAATCGGCAATCTCAATCCGTGAAAACCGTACAAAAGTAGAATCACGACGCCGCCGAAAGAGACCGCAGAAGCAATTCCCATATCACTTTGCGAACGAGCCATCTCCTCATGTTCCAACTCTGGAATTCCCGTTAAGCCGCAATAGATAGTCGGAAATCGCTGGCGGGCCGCCTGCAACAAACGGTTGATTTCCTGCAACGACTTCTGATATTTCGTCGACCCCGATTCTGTTTCCGTTAAAGGAACAACGCTGATAAGTTCGCGATTTGTTTGCTTCGAATCTTGTTTTGTCAACAGGTATTGATTCCAGAGACGTGTCGGGCCGGGAGAGCTTTCAGGGAAGTATTTCTGATAGGAAGCATCAATCGATTGAAGCGACTCTTCCAACGCATGGGCAATTCGATTGGTAACCGGTAGCTCAGATGATTCTTCTGCCCCCAGCGGCTGTAATTCCTGATGAGCCACTCCGACTAACGCAAGCAGTGGTGATGTTTGCTGCGAGGCGGCTTGTACCGTCATCGCAATTTGTAGATCAGCCTGCAGCCGTTCGGGGTCAATCGACTTGCTCAGCGATTGTTGATCTGCCTGAGCCATCACCATCGATTGCGACAGGACATCTCCGAACAATTCAGGACGCGCTTTGAGTTCGCGAACAATCCACTTTTGCGATTGAGCCAGCTCACTTTTGTCGTCACCTTCGAGCAGGATTAACAGTTCGTTCGTTTCGCGAAACCGCTCGCAATACTCCAACCAGCGGCGGTGAAAACTTGCATCCGGGCTGATTAAATCTGAACGGTCCGATTTGAATTCCAGTCCCAGCAGTGTTATGGCAACACAGATAAAGGAACTCGCCACAGCAAGCAGCAACGATTTCCAGGGATGCGTAGAAATCAGCGTCGTGGTTCGACCAAGCAATCGCAGCCGGGTAACCTGATGAGGATCGTCCTGAGACAAAGTAGCTTCCTGCTTCCAATAACGTCAAGTTAGTCTGCAGGGAACCTATTTATTCAAAATATTCCTACTGGACGGAAGGTAGACATTCTTATCTGCCTTCTATACAGCATGCTCTTACGAGACAGACAGGAATGTCCGTGCTCCTTTTGAATAAATAGAGATCCCCTGCAATCAAAAATCAAAAATACGCTCCGGCGTCAGTGGCTCGATATCTACCTCGGGTTCGAGCAGCTTGTTACTTTTCCTCGTTGATTTGCTGGAAGGTAAATTAAGCCGAATCGGTTTCTTGCTGAATTTAGTGACCACAGGTTCCTTCTGCAAGGCGACCTGAATATCCTGTGATTTTTGAGAACCGGACGTGGCCGTTTTCTTGTGGCTTATTTTTGTGGTCGTCTTTTTTTTCTTGCGAGGGAGCAAATCAATCCCCACCCAGGGGCTACTTGAACCACTGCTGAACTGGAACATCGTACGCCCGAGTTCGCAGCCGCTCAGCCCGGTGAAAAATCCTGATAGAATGAGGATTGCCAGAACAAATTTAATCTGCTGACCACGTGGCTTCCCTGCCATGCCGATCATCCTTCCCTGAATGAAATTGCTAACTTAATTATTGTTGGACTTACTTTGCCGTTCACGATCAGCCGTTTCGGCTTCGTAATCGATATCGGGCTCAAACTGACCAGAAATACTATTGCCCGAGAACATGGAAGGCAAACCGGGCGGGGTCATCCCGCCAGCACAGCCCGAGAACAAGCCAACCACCACCGTACATAAAATGCACCAGCAGGACAGGCGCGAAACCTGACCACTTGAAACGCTCAACCGTTTCCAATAATCGCAGTTCATAACAACATCCTGTTGATTACAGCGACAACGAAATAATGGTTCTTCATACTTTATAATGGCTGAAACATTTTACAGCCACGGATGAACACGGATTTTCACGGATCAATTCTCCTCAAGAAGCAAGGACGATATCAGAGACAGAAGAAAAAACTGAACATGAACCTCTCTTCTTGTTACCTTTGCG
>JAJRTM010000906.1 GCA_024278285.1 Planctomycetota bacterium | reverse complement strand
TTGTGCTGTTGAAACAAATTACCGGTCGGCACACGATTGCATTATTCACGGCGTGTCTATTTGCGATTCATCCGGTGCAAGTGGAATCGGTCGTCTGGATTTCTGCTCGTAAAGGGTTGCTTTCTGCCAGCTTCATTCTTCTTTCCCTTATGTACTGGCTGCGAAAAGAACGATCTGCGCAGGACGAACTCTGGGGAACGTTATGGTATGTACTGGCGTTGTTGAGCAAAGCGGTTGGGATTATCGTGCCGGGAATTGTCTTTGTTTATGATATTCTGATCCGCAAAAAAACGATCGCAGAGGCATTTTCACGGCAGTTCATCGGCTTACTAATGGCTATCTGGTTTGTTCTGACGACGGCTGGCTCCCAAAAAATTATCGGGGGAGGCATTCGCCATCATTTCGTATTAAGTAAATTGGAAATGCTTGCCGTCGATGCCACGCTGTTATGGAAATATATCGCTCAACTTGTCTGGCCCGCCCAGCTAAGTATTTTGTACGATCCTCCGATCCACGGAATCACGCTGATGATTGTTGCCTCCCTCATCGGTTGGGTTGCAGTCGGTTTTGTTCTGTGGAAGATTCGCCATCAAGCTCCGCTGCTTCTGTTTGCAGTTGCCTGCTTCTTCGCGCCACTGGTGCCGGTGCTGAACTTGTTTCCCATCACCACGATTATGAATGATCGCTATTTGTATCTTGCCTGTATTCCATTTTTTGCAGCGTCAATTGCTGCCTTGCAAATTGGAATTGAGGCAGGACTTATCCTCATTCGTCGTGGCATCATTTCTTTAGATGAAGAAAGCTTGACTAATCCATTCAAAAAACAGAACGGCATTATCGCACATCGAATTCTGCTTACAGGATTAAGTATCGCGATTATCCTGGGAACATTTCAGACAAACCGATATCTTTCCGTCTGGAAAAATGATCGGTCACTCTGGGACCATGCCGCCCTTCAAACGCCAGAACTTCCTGTCGTGCAATACCAGTACGCATTAGCACTATGGCGAACTGGCGATCATCATAAAGCAATTGAGACTTTAAAACTTGCACTAACGCTAGATCGAGTTGACGCATACGATCAGGAGCGATTTGAAAAGAAATTACGAGAGTTTCAGCAAGGATTGAAGCAGACCGCAGCAGTCACCATTACTGACCAACCCGCAAAATAAGAGGAATTCTCGCCGCAGAAGACCTCTGGCAGGAAAATATCAAGCGTCTGTTGTTTTTTTTGAGGGCTGGCTTTATAATCTTGCTTCGTTTGATCATTAAGTGTTCAGAAACCTCTAAATTTACGCTTCAGATGTGTAGGAATTTTTTGCATGGGTACTAAGAAATCAGGTAAAGGCAGACGCAAAATTGGGCGTAAAAAAAGGCGTATGCGAGCAAAAATTCGTCATCGTAAGTAAACTGGTGCTGTTACACTCATTCAAAATGAAGAATGTATTTCGCAGCAGCGTTTAGTCTTGATTGCTATTCAAGACAGCCTGCTGCGGAAAAGCTGCATCGTGATGTGCTGCGCGTTTCTAGTTCGCAATTGGGCGTCTGTTTGGAGCACACAGCGAAGTGGCTCGTAAAGGCTGCGTTAAACGTGCGTTGGCGGTGGATAAGTCCAATATTTTCATAAACCAGTTTGCCGACTGAGTCACCCATCTTACGTTACTTGTGCTCCATCGACTCAAGCAGGTTTTCGAGGTCCGCACGCAAGCGATGCATTGGTATTTCGTTGTGTGTTGCCCCGGCGATTTCGATGAATCGAGAATTACCTGATGCTTGGGACAGTTCTCGACCATGCGCAACTGGGACCATCTTGTCAGCCGTCCCGTGATAGATGGTGATTGGTGCGTCCACTCGTGCAATTCGATCAATTGATGGCCAGCGATCCAGGAGTAAATACCTGAATGGAAACATCGGATAGTGCCAGGCAACAGTTATTGGCATGGACGCAAAGGTCGAACTCAGAATCAATCCAGCTGGCTGGGGAGGTTTCACTATTTCGGTTGACCACAAAGATAGGGCCACCGCTCCCCCCAAAGATTCACCGAAGATGACAATTCTCTTTTCGTCATACTTCAATACGTAACGAGCGTATTCCCAAATGAGTTTTGCATCCGATGACAACTTCTTTTCAGAAGGAGTTCCGGAATTGTCGCCGTAGCCACGGTAGTCGAATATCAAGACATCGAATCCACATGTTGCAATTTCTCGCAAGTCACTCATTCTTTCGAAGCGATTCAAGGAATTACCCGGAAAGTAAATGACTAATGGAGCCTTGTCTGCGTAGTTATGTTTTGACTGTTTCAGCAGCCAACCGTTGAGCGTTTTGTCATCAGTTGTCTGAATTTGAACATCGCGCACGAATTCAGGATCGAGACCGACGGCTTCTACCCGCAGACTTTCGGCAACAGTGGGATGGTACACCAGCTTACGTTGAAATATGACAAAGATGAGAGTGACGGAAAAATAGGGAACCAAAAGATAAAGGACAATCGCACGCCGAACACGTTGCCGCCATCTTCTTGGGGCAGATGGCAGCACTTCAACAGATTGCTGATGTTCGATGTCTTTCAACTAACAGCTCCTATTTCATCACGATTGTTTATTCATGATGAAATTATTGTTGAAGTCGGGTAAAACAACGGTGTCAGTCGTATAGTGCAGATAAATGTGGTGCGGTTTTCGTAGGTTGGGACATCGTAGCGTATCCCAACGTGTTACGTTTGCCTAGAAGAAAACGGTGGTATTAATCAGAAATTTGTGCCAGTGATTTTCAGAAAAACCGTCCCACAAATGTTGGGATACGCATTCGCTATCCCAACCTACCTTTACCCACGCTACGGCACTTTGATTTGCTCGCTTTCGTGTTAATGCCGGAGCATGTGCATTTGATGCTCCATCCTCAAAAGGATGCTTCTGCTGTATCGGATTTATTACGTGCCATCAAAAGACCTTTATCGTATCGTATTAAACAACGCTTGATTGCATCAGAGAGTCCCCTGTTGAAAAAATTGACCATTCAACAACGTCCCGGGATCACAACATTTCGATACTGGCAGGAAGGCCCCGGTTACGACCGTAACTTAACGGAATCTTCAACCATTGTGGCTGCCATCAATTATATCCACGAGAATCCAGTCCATCGCGGGCTGTGTAAAAGAGCAATCGACTGGAAATGGTCGAGTGCTTATTGGTTTGAAACTTCAGAAGAAGTTGTTTCAAATACGATGCCCAAACTGCACAGGTTGAATACAGAAATGCTACAATAGTCATGCAGAGTTCATTGTAACGAGTACCTCTTTGAGTTGGGAAAAGTAACTCCCGCGACCGCACTGCTGGGCAAGCCAGCAGTGGCACCCGGCGA
>JAJRTM010000905.1 GCA_024278285.1 Planctomycetota bacterium | reverse complement strand
TTCTGCCGTTGCCCAGTTAATCTACAAAAGAATTCGCGAATAAAGGTTCAACAGAATGATAAATCGCCGTCAATTTTTGAGTACATCTGCGTTCACGATGGGTGCAGGATTTTCTGGTTTAGTGCAAGCAGGATCTCGCCCGATCATCACGAATCCACGGGCAACTGATGGCGATAATTTGCATGAACCAAAATGGGATGAAAAACTGATGCTGAGCGTCGGCATCAAACAAGGTGACCTGCAAGGAAACAGCGAACGCGTTCTGCAAGCCGCGGTTGACTACCTGGCACGCATGGGCGGCGGAACGGTCAAAATTCTTCCCGGAACCTACACGTTTCGCAATTCCGTTTATCTGCCTTCAAATGTTCGTCTTCTGGGAAGCGGCCCGGAAACAATTCTCATAAAGATTGCTTCAGAAACGATCAAGTTGGCTGATGATTCTGACTGGTACGACCAGGAAATCACGCTAGAAAAAGTCGCTGGGTTTCGTGTCGGAGATGGTGTTGTTCTAAAGACCAAAAATATAAGCACCGGCAGTACCGATGTCATTAAGCGAACGCTGATTGCACGTTCTGGGCATCGTTTCAAGCTGAGTGATGGAATTCGCAAGAACCTGTGGCTGACCGGGAATCCGACTTGTTCTTCGTTGTTTCCACTACTGACAAGTGAAAGAACAGCCGATGTGGTGATTGAAAATCTTGTGCTTGATGGCAATCGAAAAAACAATACCAATCTAAACGGCAACCACGGCGGCGCTATTTTCCTGCAGGACTGCAACCGCTACCAATTCAAAAATGTGGAAGCCCGCAATTACAATGGCGATGGATTCAGTTTTCAGATATGCCACGATGTTGTTGTTGATGGTTGCCATAGTCACGATAACGCCGACCTGGGTGTGCATCCCGGTTCCGGTTCCCAACGTCCGATTATTCGCAACAACAAACTGGAGCGCAATGGCATCGGCATCTTCTGGTGCTGGGGCGTGAAGTTCGGTTTGGCGGAAGGTAATACAATCGTCGGAAATCGCAACTACGGCATTTCTATCGGTCACAACGATACCGATAACATCATGCGAAACAATCGGATTTCTGAGAGCGGGAAGGTCGGCATACTCTTCCGCAACGATTCACGCGGCAACGATTTCTGGGCCAACCGAAATCTAATTGAAAAGAACATCATCGAAAACAGCGGAGGCGATAACGGCATCGCCATTGATGTTCAAGGAAAAACTAAAGACGTGCGAATTGTGAATAACCAACTTCGAGAAACAAGAGCAGCCAAAAAAAGAATCGGCATTCGCATCGCAGCAGAAGCAGGGGAAATCGATCTAGCACAAAACAACCTCGATGGTTTTGCACAATCTGTTGTAGATTTGCGAAGCAGTTGAAATGGATGTGGATCGGCTCTCTTTTCGGGGCTGCTTTCAAATCCTCAAAACACGTTTGCCCGAGTGTGATGCGAGCACGCCGACTCGTTTTTCCAACTGGTGTGAAGCGGTGATTTGGGAGATGGGTTGTGAAACGATTCCGTCCCGCCGTAACCGTATCAATCCGCGAGTGATCAAACGAAAAATGTTCCGCTGGAACAAATGCCGCCCCGAACACAGAAAGCGTCCCCCATTGAAGAAAACCTTTGCACAGACAGTAGTTATGAATAATTGAACGGTATTGCCGTTAAACGATTGCGATGGAAACCGTTTTTGATGCTTGGTGGGGCAAGCGTATCAAGCGACGACTCAAAGATCACGACGGTGATTTATCGAGTGATCCTAACCCGACATAGCCGGAACCAAACAGGAAAATCAAATTAACCACAGAGCACTTGCCACTTGGCTCGTTGATGCCGAACATCTGGTCTCGGTTATCAACCCAACCAATGCAAGAAAGTATGCCGAGTCGATAGCCATCAAAGCCAAAACCGATACCATCGATGCTCGCCTTCGTGACCCAAAACTTAAAAGCTGTTTTCGTGATTTAATTGACCGAGGCAAACCGTTTCATGTTGCCATGGTCGCCGTCATGCGGAAACTTTTGGTGATGATGAACACCATGCTCAAAACCGATACCAAATGGAACGCTCACCTTAAAGAAAGTTGAAAAATGATCACAAAACCAAAACTAATTCCTTGACTTTTGACACAGCCACTCTGTGGTTAATCATATTTTTGCAAAAAACATAGTTGTAAATTTCTTAGTGGATTCAATCTTTCAAAATGGCGACTTCTGCGAGGCGGGACTGAATCGCCTCGACAATTTCTGACTTTTTGAAGCCGAGCATCAGGACGTCGCCGACAAAGCGATCAGCCGATTCGTTGAAGCGGCGGCGCAATTCTTCTTTGGAGTAAAGATTACGCGGAGTCGCAATAAAAAGCCCGCGTCCTTTTTCGGACCGCGCGATCCCTTCCGCAACGAGCAGGTTATACGCCTTGGCGACCGTGTTGTGATTCACCACGAGTCGATTCGCCAAACTGCGAATACTCGGCAGCGAATCCCCCTGCTTCAATGCGGCGATTGCAACAGCGTGCTTCACCTGTTCGACGATCTGCCGATAAATCGGCACATCACTACCCAGTAAAATGTTAATTTGGAAATTCATAATATTGCCTTACTGTACTATTTGTAGTAGTACAGTGTAGCGACAAGAAAGTTTTGTCAAGCGTTATTTTTCTAATTCGCAAATTTCCTTTAATGAAGAGTGAGTGCTGTTAAGTGTAGTGGACCCCAATCGTTGGACAGATTTTAGGTTACTTTAAGCTCATTTTGATTTGCTTCTTTTTCATCATTCGAGCTGCTGAGTCCCCTTCGTCCCGCCGTCGTGTCAGCCTTCACACTTGCCAGGTTGATG
>JAJRTM010000904.1 GCA_024278285.1 Planctomycetota bacterium | reverse complement strand
TCCAGAGACAGTAAATAATCGCGTAACCAATTCGAGTAACGTATTTCTTAAAATAAAACCGACATCTTAATAGAGACGGAGAAGAATAATGAAACGACGTGACTTTCTAAATAACGCTGGTGTGGGGGCTGTTTCCGTTGGAGCAGGTCTTGCAATGACACAAAATTCGTTGGCCTTTCAACCAAAGAAAAACCTGGTTTCGGATATGTTCCCGGACCCAGTTGTGGTGATGATTTTTCTGCGTGGTGGACACGATCAATTGAACACGTTCGTACCGCATTCAGATAAAACTTACTACAAGATTCGTCCGACGATCGCGGTTCAGAAAGAAGATGTTATCAAGCTGGATAATCGTTGGGGGTTGCACCCTGCAATGAAACCATTGAAGCGATTCTACGATGAAGGGCGATTCGCAGCGGTGATCAACAGTGGTTCGCCTCATCAAACACGTAGCCATTTCGATGCCCAGGACTTCATGGAATACGGAGCACCGGGGAATCGTTCGATCAGCGATGGCTGGCTCAACCGGTATCTCACTGCAACGGCTAATCCACGCGGCGAAGACCCCAAAAAGTTGCGATCATTAGCCATGCAGGAACGTCTGCCACGTTCATTGCGAGGAACTTACCCTTCCGTTGCGGTGCCGCCCAACCTGCGGGACATCGAAGAAGTTCTTGACTTATTTGAAGACTTCTACAGCGGTGGCGATCCCGAAGCGTTAAGTGTTGCTCAACGTGCTGCAACGCGAAAACAAGCTGGAACGACATCGCGAAAAAGCCTGAAGAGTAAAGAGCGAAAGAAAAAGCCGATGGGGTTAATGGCTGATCCGATCATGGCTTCTGGAACGCAAACGATTCATGGACTTCGCCGACTTCGAGAGATTCTTTACGGCTCTTCGGACGACAGCACCTATAAGGGACCGCGAGAAGCACCTGAAATGGGTGCCACTTTTCAGGAATACCCCGGCGGTTGGTTTGCCAGTCGGCTCAAATCTCTTGCGAAGGTCATCAAATCTGATGTCGGACTGGCAGTTGCTGCGACAGATATCAATGGTTGGGATCACCATATCGGCATGGGGAGTACCGATGGGACGCTCAACAGAATGCTGTCATTCGTTTCTGAAGGAATCGCAGCGTTCATGGACGATTTAGGACCAGATTTGGATCGAACGTTGATCGTTGTTTCAACAGAATTTGGTCGAGTCGCCAAAGAAAATGGAAACGATGGGGCTGATCATGGTCATGGCGGCGCGACTTGGCTGCTGGGTGGTCAGGTCAAAGGTGGTCATGTTTATGGTCGCTGGACCGGATTGGAACCGAGCGAACTGTTCCAAAAACGAGATCTGAAAGTGACAACCGATTTCCGGGAAATTTACGCCGACGTGCTTCGTAAACATATGAAGTTCGACCTGCCGGCTGATTTCTTCCCCGATTTTACACCTTCAGAAAAAGAATTAGGAATTTTCGCCTGATTCGATAAATGATATTCAAGAAGCGATGTCGGGCGAATTGGCCCGGCATCGCTTTTTTGAGAATGGCAGGCTACTTTTGTTCGTCAGGTTCAAATTGAAACGGGTAGCTCAGACAATCCCGTTCAGGGTTGTCTGAGTTGCGTAGTAACCCGAGGAATTGTTTTTCAGGCATCGCTTATTTTGATCATCAAGCCGATCGCTGAAATCCTCGGGTACCCTCATTATTGGTTATTGGTTCCGGTTTATCCGAGTTAGTATCTTATCAATGAAATGCTGCGTAAAAGTGTCAGGATATTTTCAGGCGAGCCGGGGGTGTTAACCCCCTGGTAACTCTGCTGTTACAGATCGGCAACCAATTGGTACTTGAAAGTTACCAGGGTCATAACTGACCCGGCTCGCCTGAAATTTGTTTTCTTCCGGTTTATCTGGGTTAGGGAATGGTCGGTTACTTTTTTTGACAAGCTCAAGCTGAAGGGCGTTTTTATGAAAACGATGACGCTTATTATAAGTGCGATGCTCGCAAGTATGCTTATGGTTTCGTCCGCGGACGATCTGGTTGCGCAGAAGAGCAATTCACATAAGAAGGAGTTTTCCCAGCTTCATAAAGACCTTTCAAAAGTCACGAGTGTTATCCGTCATAAGAAATATGACGAAGCGGAAAAATTGCTTGATGAAGTTCAGGATCGACTGGAAAAATATATTGTCAAAACAGACCTCGCCAAGTCTCACAAGGGGATTCAGTCAATTGAAAAGCTGATCGCGTTAAAGCGACAAATGATCGAAAAGCTAAAAGACCCCAAGGGATATAAAGAAAAACAGAATCGTGTCAGTTTTGTAAAACATGTCGCCCCGATATTGAATAAACATTGTGTCAAATGTCATTCGGACGATCCACAAGGAAAGCTGCATCTCGATTCTTTTGCAGAGATGAAAAAAGGCGGAGAAAGTGGCCCGTTACTGGCGATCGGAAACGCGAATCGCAGCTTGATGATGGCTCGCCTTATTGCTCCCGAAAAAGATCGCATGCCTCAGAAGGCTGCTGCGTTATCGCGAAATGAAATGGCAATATTGGCCTTGTGGATCAATCAGGGAGCCAAGTTCGATGGCGAAGATGAAGAGCAGGAATTGAGCGAAATGCTCAAACCGAAAGAAGAACTTCCGCCGCTTAAATATGCCAAAGCGACCGGCAATGAAAAGATTTCATTCAAAAAAGATATCGCTCCATTCATGGTCAAATACTGTCAACGCTGTCATAAAGGAAAAAAACCGGGCGGCGGACTCTACTTGACCAGTTACGATACATTGATGCGAGGCGGCAACAAAGGCGTGGAGATTATCCCCGGTAAGCCGGATAAAAGCCGGCTGTTTCAATTGATGGGCAGCATGGATGAATCGATGCGAATGCCGTTGGAGGGGAAGGTGCATCGCAATAATTACGATGATATTAACACTTGGATTTCTGAAGGAGCACGCTACGATGGGGACGATCCTCGCACTCCACTGCGCGCGTTGAATCCGAGTGAAGGTCAGATGCTGGCTGAAGAAATGAAATCGTTTACGCCGGAGCAACTCGTTAAATTCCGAAAGGAAAGATCGGATGCCCAATGGAAAAAAGCATTTCCAGAAGTCGAACCGATATTCATGGAAACGGACAACTTCTTTTTTTATAGCAATGTTTCTGAAGAACGATTTAAGAAGATTCAGAAATGGCCTGAAGATCAAATTGAATCGCTACGAAAAGTATTTTCAATTGAAGAAGGTAAGAAACTCTGGAATGGAAAACTGACTGTTTTCATTCTTGCCGATCACGACTCGTATGAACAATTCAATAAGGTTGTCACTCAGCGGCGGATCGATGAAAACTCAGTGGGTAACTTTATCGTCACTGATACACAGGATGATGCTTTTGTTGTTTTGGAAGATATTGGCGATAAATCGAATGTTGATGCGCCTGCCTTGCATCTGAATTTTATTATCCAGACGACGAATGCTTTTATGACAACTTTGGATGCCAGTTTCCCCGAGTGGTTCACACTTGGAATTGGCTTGGCGTTATCGGCTTCAGAAGCGTCTCGCAAAGATCCTTATCTGGAAGAGTTACGTTTCGATGCGGTAGATTCACTTGAAGAGTTGGAGAACGCGACTGATGTATTCAATGATGGAGCGTTCTTTTCATCGGAAAAAACGCTGCCGGTTGGATTTACTCTGGCTGAATTTCTTCTAAAAAAAGGAGGGCAAAAGAAACTCTCTGCCTTTATTAAAGCGATGGAGCAAGGCGGAGAAGTCGGGAATTCGCTGCGCGTGGTGTACGGCATCGACCTGGCACCGATCGCGCAAGCCTACTTTTCAAGCTTTAAGAAAAAAAGGAGACCAAAACCGTAATCGAAAATTATTTGCCACTTCGGGATGCTCGATGCTTCACGCCACCTGTTTGTCACTGGAATAAACGGACGCATTTATCTAAATTTGAATACATATTCAGATTTCTACAACACTTTTTTCAACTAGCGAGGTAATAATAGGGGAAGGCTGCTCGTTGCAGCCTGTTTTGAAGTGAAAAACGATTGTTGTGGAGTGGACATCAGAATGAACTTGCGGACGATTCTATTTACGATCATCTGGCTGATGGTGATGCTGCTTGCTTTTCAGTCCGGGGCGTGGAAAGCGAAGCAAAAGCAGTACGTCTCTGAAGAAGAGGCAAAGCAGATTGCCAATTATCACATGCACGACCCGTTGCATGCAGGTGGTAAAGTAAGCATGGCTGGACAGTTTCATTTGGAATTGATCAGCCAGAAAGATGGAACGCATCGGTTATGGGTTTCAAACGCGTTTCGTCAGGAAATGGACCCGGCTGGCTTTGAGGGAAAATTGACCATTGAATACCCCGATGGAAAAAAAGAAGGAGTTCCGTTCAAACGACTAGGTCGTAGTAAGGAATTGGTCGCAAAATCCGAACCGCTCAAAGGGCAAGTCTGGTTAACCATTGATGGAATGCTGGGAAGTTCGATTCCGTTCAAAAAGGTAAAATTCTTCTGGGACTACGAAGCGGAAATGGTCGATCTGAATATCCCGCTCGGGTTAGATTCAATGCTTCCGATGCCGATCGATAATCCACTTACGGTTGAAAAGATCGAACTGGGACGAGAGCTCTTTTTCGATCAACTGCTAAGTGCAGACGGGACCGTTTCCTGTGCAACGTGCCATCGTCCGGATCATGGTTTTGCAGAACCGCTTGCCATTTCAAAAGGAATTGAAGGGCGTACCGGTCAACGAAATTCGTTAACGATTCTTAATGCTGCCTACTATCAGTCGCTGTTTTGGGATGGACGAAGTGCATCGCTGGAAAGACAAGCCGTTCGGCCGATTTTCAATCATGCAGAAATGGGCTTTAAGGAAGAGGCCGAATTCGTCAAACGGATCGATTCTAAATATGGGACTCGAATTAAAAAAGCTTTCGGGAAACCAACAGCTTTAAGAACGATTGCAAAGGCGATTGCCTGTTATGAACGAACATTACTTTCGGGTGATTCCGATTTTGATCGTTTTGAATCTGGCGAGCGGGAAGCGATCAGTCTTTCTGCACAACGTGGACGCTCTCTCTTTTTTGGCAAGGCGCGGTGTGGTAGTTGTCACATTCCTCCCTTATTTTCCGATCATGAATTTCACAATCTGGGCATCGGAAACGGAAGTGACCCCGGGCGGTTCGCTGTGACGAATAACCCGAAGGATAAAGGTTCGTTTCGGACCCCTTCGTTACGAAATGTAACGTTGACTGCTCCGTACATGCACGATGGCAGCATCGCGAGTTTGCGGGAAGTAATTGAGTTCTACAACGCGGGGGCAGGAGGAAATCCCCTGCTCGATTCGGTTATTCATCCTCTTGATTTATCTGATGACGATATCGAAGATCTTCTCGCCTTTCTTTATTCTCTCGAGGGACGACTTGCAGACTCCAAAAACATCATCCCAGTTGAAGCAACAAACGGAAAGGAAAAAGAATGATGACCTTTCCTGAAATCCCTTCGCTTCCTCTGGCCCATGTGACATACATTGTCGATCCGGAAAAGCTGGAAGCGCTCGCGGGGCGAGACTGGATTTATCTGCTTTCGCCGTTATTCGATTCGTTCTATCTGACACTGATTGTGATCACACTTGTTGTTACCGTTGGCTGTTTTGCAGCTTGCGAATTGGTGCGACCGCTGCGTGATGCCTGCCGAGGGATTCATGATCGCCTGCTGAAGTACAACTGTTTTATCCCGTTAGTTCTGCGGGTTTCGTTGGGGGTTGCCCTGGTTGTTGCAGGAACTAAGCAGGTATTACTTCTTCCGAATGTTCCCGGCGAGGCACTTAGTACGTTGGAAGTGGTGATTGGGTTCTTTTTGATCGTTGGTTTTATGATCCGGTTCAGTGCGTTGGTTGCATTCGGAATATTTTGTTTCGGGCTTTGTACAAGCCATTATTTACTTGGGTCGATGGAGACCGCTGCGGCTGCCTTGTTGATCGCAGCTCATGGAGATGGCCCTCCCAGTATCGATAATATTTTGGATATCGATGCGTTAAGCCGCCTTTTTGAACCACTTTGGAAACGGCTTCGAACACATCTAGGATTACTGCTTCGCGTTGCTTTGGGCTCAACTTTAATTTGGTTGGCGATAACAGAGAAAGCGATGAACCCCCGCGTCTGCGAAGCGGTTGTGATCGATTACAATCTGGAAAATGTCATTCCCGTTAGCACCGCGATGTGGGTTTTTGCGGTCGGCGTGATTGAATTTGCCGTTGGACTGGTTCTGGTACTTGGCTTTTTTACTCGCACTTTTTCGATCATTGCTTTTCTGGTTTTGACCCTTTCCTTTTTTTACTTTCGGGAAGAAGTCGCCGGTCATGTTACTTTTTTTGGCTCGTTACTTGTCTTGATGATTACCGGGGCAGGATCGTTCAGTTTCGATTCGCTCATTGCTTACAAGACTCGTCAAGTTCGGGGAACGACGAGTCCTTATTCACCTTAAATTTCCTTTGGGAAGCAACAAGAGTCCATCGTGGAATCAGCATCAAACCGGCCGGAATTGACCGGGCGGCGTTCAAAGAAACGCCGCTCTTCGGGAAAATTGCCTCCGGATATGACGAGTAATAAATCCGATATCGATGAAAAAATAACTTTATCTGAAAAAGCCAAACGCTGGATTGTCGGATTCGCTGCGACCGGGCTGGGGATATCGTTACTCATCCATCTTCTGCTGCTGCTTGGGTTCTCGTTTTATATTATTCGTAGCGACGATATCGATGAATTCGTGTTGAGTTCCAATATTGCGCCGGGAGATGAAGCACTCGATTTCGATGAAATTATGGATGTCCGCCTCGATGTTCCCCAGGCATCCGATTCACCTGATCAACTAAATTTAATGCAGGATCAACCGGCGGACCTGGTCGCCGTCCCCTCTTTTATGAAAAGTAAAGGGGATGGAAAAGTAGGCGAACAAACCGGTTTTCGGATTCCAAGGGGGGGGAATGTCGTCAGTAAAGGAAGCTTTACTGCCTGGACGGTGCCACAAGATCCTGAACCGAGGCAAGACTATCTGATTATCATTCAAATCAAATTACCTGTGAAAATCAAAAAATATCGTCAAGAAGATCTTTCCGGTTTTCTCACCGGCGACGATGGTTATACGACGCCCATCGCACAATACCGGGGAAGTAAATTCCCCAAAAAGTTTTATGGAAAATTCGATATGAAAGCGAAACAATTCATCATGAAAATCCCAGGCGCAGCCGCCAAGGTGAAGGATGAAATAAAAATCGAATCCCGAATCCTCAAAGAAAAACAAAAGCTCATCATTGTTTTCTAATGCTTCCTCAAGGATAATCATTCCTTCGCCAGCCTGTTTGAATTGCCATGTTCTGAATTGATACTGAATGGAAGAGATAAAATGATCGTCGGTGTTCCGCGTGAAATAAAGACCGATGAGTACCGTGTCGCGATGCTTCCGGTCGGTGTCGAAATGCTTTGCCAGGCCGGGCATCGCGTTCTTATTCAGAGAGAAGCCGGCGTTGGCAGCGGGATACCCGATCAGGATTATCTTTCCAACGGGGCAGAGATCATTGAAACGGCTGAAGAGATATTTGCTGCTGCCGATTTAATTATCAAAGTGAAAGAACCACTCGAACCGGAATGGGCGATGCTGCGTGAGGGGCAAATTCTGTTTACGTATTGCCATTTTGCAGCAGACGAAAAGTTAACCAGGGATGTCTTGGCAACGGGAGTTACCGCAGTTGCCTACGAAACTTTGCGTGGCCCAAAAGGGACTCTTCCTTTATTAACCCCGATGAGCGAAGTCGCCGGTCGCATGAGTGTGCAGGAAGGAGCGAAATATTTAGAGCGCCCACAGGAAGGACGCGGAATATTACTGGGCGGCGTCCCCGGTGTTGCTCCTGCTCATATTGTTATTCTTGGTGGAGGCGTTGTCGGCAAAAATGCGGCTCAGATCGCAGCAGGCTTCCAGGCAGATGTTAATATCCTCGATGTGAATGTTGATCGCTTGCGTTATCTTGAAGATATCATGCCTGCCAATGTGAATACGCTTTATAGTGATCGTCATAATATTGTTGAGCAACTCTCACGAGCCGACCTGGTGATTGGTTCTGTTTTAATCCCAGGAGCAAAAGCCCCCAAGCTCGTCACCCAAGATGATCTGAAACTAATGAAACCCGGTGCAGTGATTGTCGATGTCGCGGTTGATCAGGGAGGATGCTTTGAAACGACGCGCCCGACAACTCATTCCGATCCCACTTATATTGTAAACGAAATTATCCACTATTGTGTCGCCAATATGCCAGGAGCGGTCGGGCGAACCAGTACCTATGCGTTATGCAATGTCACTTTCCCTTATGTGATGAAAATCGCAGAGCAAGGGCTGATCGAAGCCGTTTCGGTAGACCTTGGTTTTGCAGAAGCGATCAACATACACGCCGGGCAACTGACCAATCAGGCAGTGGCAGAAACATTCGGGATGGAATGGAAGAACTTCAGTGATATCGCAACTTAATCTATTTCGTTTCCATCTGTAGGGTGCGTTGTAACGCACCAAATGAGGCATGCGTATTAAAGGTGCGTCACGACGCACCCTACTGCCTAACAACTTAATCTATACCACTTCCAGTTTGGTCTCAATCACCGATCGGAAAATGTTTCTCATAGGCCTCGAGAACTGACTGAGCTTCTGTTTCATCAACTAAGTCAAGGACATAGTGGGCTGCCACATAACAAAGAGCAAATGCCATTAACGGTCTGGCTTCCAAATGGCAATCGTTTCCGTCAGGATCAGCATTAGCAACATAATTTGCCAATGCTCCCTCTACCACTTTAGTACGAAGTTCCTCATCCCGCGTATCGTACCCCCGAAACTTCATGCAAACCATTGGAGCCAAATGGAAGAGGTTAGCGTTTGTAATCGGATGCCCTGTCAATAAACCCAAAGGCTCTGTTTCTTGTGCATCAGCGATTGCCAGATTGATTTCGTCAATCCACTCATTAGGTGCTGTGGGAATTGGCTGTTTCATTATATTTTACAATTGCTTTTGTGAGAATGTTAAAATGAAGGTGGCTGTATTCTATTCGCTCAAGAAACTACAATGGAGATTATACGTTTCTCAAGGCAGGCACAACAGTCAAATGATAGAAATTGTGAAGTGGAATGAGTGAGAAGTCGCAGCCGGTTGTTTTGAATTCGGAGCAGGTGCTTGGGCCGAAGGGGCGGATTGCTGCGCGGTTGGAGAAGTATGAATTTCGTGAGCAACAATTGCAGATGGCAAACGCGGTCGAACAGGCGATTGCCAAGCGGGAACACTTGGTTGTTGAAGCTGGGACCGGGACCGGAAAGAGCTTTGCGTACCTGGTACCTGCGATTCTTTCGGTGCTTAATAATGAAAGCGATGATCAGCCGAAGACCGGCAAGAAACAGAAAAAACGGGTCATCATTTCAACGCATACCATCAGCTTGCAGGAGCAGTTGATCACGAAAGATATCCCGTTTCT
>JAJRTM010000903.1 GCA_024278285.1 Planctomycetota bacterium | reverse complement strand
GTTTTGATGAAAATGCCCGCCTGTAAAACCGAACCCGCGTCCCCCGCCTTCACGATCAAACGCCCAGGCAACGTGCTGTTTTTCTTTGCGAACCATTACCGCTTCACGTACAAACGGGTTCCCGGAATGCGGGCCATCTTTTCGGGTGAGCGTTTCTCGAGGAGGCAGGGCAGAAAGAATCGGCGTGACGCCCTTCATGTCTTTCACAAACCGCATGTGATAGTACCACTCGTCATTGATTGCGAACGGTTTGACGCCTCGTGAAATCGGATGATCCGGGAATGTTTTGAAATGAGCTGTCCAATGCGGATTGACCGACCAGTCCGGCTCGAAATATCCGCCGACCCATTTCATGAAATGTTCCCCTTCGGGACCAATAACTGTTTCAACCGCATAATGCAAACTGACCAGCCCAACGTGCTTGTTCATCACATGATCGAACTCTTCCAAATGCGAGTTCACAAAATGCCGGGAGCCACCATCGCAGTACCACACAACGGTATCTGCGTTATCAAACGCAGTCACATCTTTGGGCCAGCCGTCGCTGTAAATAACGGTTTGCACGGGAAGACCGGAACCGTTCAAAGCTTCTGCCAATAAAATGCAGCCCGCTTTGTGCTCATGAGAAAAGTAGCCATGACTTTTCTTCCCTGCGACAAACACAATTTTCTTGCGTCCTTTAAGTGGCAGGCGTTTTAATCGAATATTACGAAACTGCACCTTCATCGCTGGACCGGAATGTAACTGTAAGGCAAGCACCCCTGCGAAATCGCGATTCTTTTTATCCAGATCGATCACACGAGAAAAGACTTCGCCGTTGATCGACAAGGTGATTTCATTTCCAGCCGCTTTGATGAGGTATTCATTCCAGTCGCCCTGCTTTACTTTCTTTAATAACTTCGCCGCATCCCCAATTATTTCCTTCTTGCGATCTTGAGGAGACTTCCACGTTTGCAGAATCCCACGAGCCGCCAGCATCCCGCGACCATGCTCGTCGTAACATGCCCCGAGATATTTTCCCGCTAAATCCAAATCTGCCTGATAACCAACAATATGCCCATCCGGCTGCATCTGAGAGCGAAACTGTATCCCCGAGTTCGCCGCGGCTGTTCCTTCAATCTTGAATTCCAACTTCAATTCAAAATCATCCACCTCGCCATCTGCCCAACGCAGAAAAGTATTCGCCTTGCACGGGTTCTTTTCGTTCGACTCCGCAATAATCGCCCCATTTTCCACACGCCAGAACTTGACATCGCCGCTCCATCCGGAAAGATCTTTCCCGTTAAATATCGGCTTGAATCCATCAGGCTCACCCGCATGGATCGTTGTAGTAGCTCCAGACAACAAAAGGGTATTCGCCAGAATGATTAGGGTAAACAGTTTTTTCATGTTGAATCCTTCAGTGATTAAGTCAATCAAGCAGGTAGATTTGTACGTTCAGGCAACCTCGGTAAGTTTTGAGGTTCATTCATAAGGATGAATGAACAGTAGTCTGTCATTGTAACATGACCCGATAACAGATGAAAAGGATTACGATTAAATTCATCACCAGATTTCCCTGCGTATTTTTTCCGATATCTGGTATAAATAGAGGTCACGCGAACCGGGATCGTATGTTTGTTGTAATGGAGTCACCGTATGCGGCTGTTTATTTTGAATCTGTTTTTGTTCTGCTTCTGTCTACTTTTTTCGTCTGCCCAATTCGTGCAGGCGGGAGAGGTTTTGATGGTGAGTGGATATCGAATTCACTTCGTGGGAAAACCGACACCCGTGAAGGGATTGACGCTGGAGCAGATTCGACAAAAATCGCAAGGTCCGGTCCCTAGCTTTCCCTTTACGATGGTCGATGCAGGACCGCAACGATATTATTTTCCGCAATCGGTTAGAACGGTTGTGGAAATAACGCTGGATGATCCGTATGTCGAAGAGTTCGTCGTTGATTTGCCTCCTGCACATCGCGGGCAGGGCTTCGGAACCATTGGCGGGTTCTTAAATACGAGTCCGTTTTCCGAATTTGGCAGACGAACGGTGAAGATGAGAGGTTCAGGGAAAATCCTGGAGTTCATGCAGGAGATTTCAAAAATCCGGCCTGACTATGTCGAACTAACCGCAAAAAAATATAACTGGGTTTACGCGGTCGATACAAAAACGATTCCTGCAGAGGTATTGCGAAACACGATTTCGCATACCATCGACGAAAACAGTCACGAAGACAGACTCGCGATCGTGCGGCTGTTTATCTCCTGCGAAAACTATCTCGAAGCCCAGACAGAACTTCGTAGAATCTCAGCCGATTTTGAAGACCTGGATGCAAAAGTAAAAGAGTTACGATTAGTCATTCGTCAACTGCAAGCAACGCAGGCGATTAACGAATTCAAACGCAGGCTCGATGCGGGGCAGTACAATTTGGTTTATGATTCTGCAAAAAATAAATTTCCACGCGGAGATATCAATCAGGCGAGTTTGCAGGAAGTCGATAACATTATTCGCGAACATGAAAAGGCGCTCGAGCAAATTGAGCTGGCAAAATCGTCCCTGGCTAATTTACAGGCGGAAGTGAAAGACGAAAAGTTACTGGATCGATTTAAGGATATGCGTTCCGTTGTGAGCAGTCGTCTTTCCCGGCACAATCTTGAGCGAATGAGACCGTTTCTACAAAACGCTGAAGATGATTTTCTTTCTGCCAACGAAAAACTTTCGCTCGCCTATTCCGCCTGGATTGTCGGGCCGGCGCTGGCAGAAACAGATGCCGAAACGACCATTCATTTTTGGGACACGCATGATCGTGTTCTCGATTATCTGCGTGGGGATGACCCGATTGAACAGCAGGAAACTCTGGAAGAGCTAAAAAGAATTGAAGGCATCAGCCCGCAAATAGTCGCAGCCATTTTGAAGCACTTGGAACCTGTGTGGGAAGCGCCAGCAGGAAATGTTGGCGAACCAATCTTACTGGAAACATTGGAGTCTTCTTTTCCGGTTTCGTATCAGGCGATTTTGCCTGTCGAATATTCTTCGGACCGAACCTACCCGCTTGTGGTGGCGCTCCACGCAGGAGGGATGCAGCCGGAAAATGAATTGGTCTGGTGGGGCGGTTCGAACATCGCAGGGCCTGCGCATCGAAACGGTTTTATTGTGATCGCGCCTGATTATCTGCAAGACGAAGGCGAAACGGGAATCGGTTCTGCAGAATCACATCAGCGGGTTGTTGATGCGATCCGCGATGCGAGAAAACGCTTTTCGGTTGATTCAGACCGCATCTATCTGGTCGGGCATGGTCTGGGCGGCGACGCCGTGTTCGATATCGGCATGGCTCATCCCGATTTGTTCGCAGGGGCGGTTGTGATTGCAGGAAGAATCAATGATTATTGCAGGCATTATTGGGAAAACTGTAAGACGCTGCCGTTTTATGTTGTTGTTGGTGAATTAGATGGCGAAACATTCCAATACAACGCCGGCGTGTTAACCCGCATGATGAAGTATCGTCAGGATGTCATTCTCACAGAATATAAACAGCGCGGGCATGAATCTTACCACGAAGAATTGCCCAACATTCTGGAATGGATGAAACATCATCAGCGGGCAAAACTTCCTCAAGAGTTCAAAATGAAAACGATGCGTCCCAGCGACAACCGTTTCTACTGGATCGAATTTTCTGGACTGCCCGCTTCGCTGACCAAGCCGCGCGTGTTACGCAACGGAAAAATACTGCCTCCCAGCCCATTACCCATCGAAGGAAAAAAAGCGAACGCAGGTAACACGCTTTACATTAAAGCCGCAGCCAAACATGTAACGCTTTGGCTCAATCCAGAGGTCATCAACTTCGATGAACGCCTCAAAATTCGCTGGAAAAATCGAACGACTTTCAACAAGTTCCCGGAACAAAACATCTCCCACATGCTCCAACACGTCCACACCACCGGCGACCGCCAGCGATTATATTGGCTGCGAATCGATTTGTAATTTTGGTAATAGAATGATTGTGACTATTTCGTAACAGCGTAGGCTGGGGCGTGACCCAGCTTGAAGATCGATACCATTGATCGATCCAGCGCGGCTGGTCTGTTTTGACCGCCGGAACCAAAGAAGTTTTACCGCAGAGTTCGCAGAGAACCGCAGAGAAATAAAAAAAGAGGAAAATTGTTTAACGGCAAGCCGAAGGCGACTGCGTCAACAGGTCTGCTTGATCGGAAGGTATCGAACCGCGAATAAACGGGAATTTTCGCGAATCAATTTCAGGCATGGTTTCTGTTCCAGTTTTTTAACTATTCAGTGATGCTCTCGTTATGGGATAATTTGCGCAAGCTTCGTAAACTTTTAACGTTAGTAATATAAAGCACGCCATCCTACATTTTGAGACGAAGTCTATTAAAAGAATGGTTCGTGTTAATTGATCTCTATTTGGTTGCGGCACTGCTGCGCTGGGTAATCTTACTGTTCGTGATATAAGACGCTCCATTAAAATGTAGCCACAATGCTGGGTCTTGACCCAGCCTACACTTGAAAAGAATTCCAATATTTCCCCCTGACAGTTTCGCGGTCGCCTCCAGAGAAGTACAATTCTTACTGACTCGCTTACGCCTGTTCCTTCCAACTACCTCAGTAAGAAATGCGACTAGCAATGAAAACCCTCCTCAAACTGCAACCATTATTGAATCGCTTTCTGTTGGCGATTTTTGTGATTACATCGATGCAAACGGCTGGTTTTGCCCAACAAAAACCAGAAACGAAACCCGCCTCTTTCCTGTGGGCAATTCGTGCAGGAAGTGAATTAAGCGGTGAAAAAGTTCGCAGCCTGGCGGTTGGGGATGATGGTTTCATTTATATCACCGGGCAATTTGCGGGCGAGGCAGATTTTGGAAAACAGAAACTGACCAGCCGTGGTCAGGCTGATTGCTTTATCGCCAAGATCGATTCCGATGGCAAAGTAATTTGGGCCAGGCAAATTGGTGGTGAAGCGATCGAGCGAGGTTACGGGATCGATGCAGATAGTAAGGGGAACGTTTTTGTCACGGGGCATTTTCAAAGTAAAGAACTCGAATTTGCAAAAACGAAAGTAACCAACCTGGGCGATTACGATCACTTTACCGCCAGTTTTGATCAAGACGGTAACGAACGCTGGATTCATACCGGCGGCGGCCCCGGTTACGATTATGGTCACGGTTTAGATTTGATGCCCGGCGGCGGTTGTGTTGTCGCAGGAAGGATGGTCGGGCCAGCACAATTGGGTGAAAACATTCTGGAGACTCAGGAAAAAGGCTCCCGTCTGTTTGTGGCTCGTTACGGCGAAGATGGAAAACTGATCTGGGCCAAAGCGGGCGGTGCACCAGTTACAGCGGGGGCAGAAGATGTCGCTGTTGATCGTGCAGGGAATGTCTGGGTGTGCGGTCGAGCATCGAAGAATGCGACTTACGACGGGCAACCTCTCGGCAATGAAGAAGGTTCACTTCTTGTGGCAAAAATAGCAGGCAAAGATGGAAAGCTGCTGCATGCGGTACGGTTTGGGACGGAAGCCGAGGGGCATGTGGCGGGAATTATTCCTGATGAAAAAAATGGAGGCTGTTACATTTGCGGCGGTTACAAAGGGACCATCGAAGTTGGTTCAAACAAGATCGAAAGTGTGGGCGATAAAGATGTTTTTGTTGCTCACCTGAATGCAGAGGGTAAAATTGACTGGCTCAAAAGCGGCGGCGGCAGCGGCTG
>JAJRTM010000902.1 GCA_024278285.1 Planctomycetota bacterium | reverse complement strand
TTGTTGGATCGGCATCGAGCGAGATGAGCGCAATATCTGGTTGAGTCTGCATGGCAACATCCATGAAGAATTCGTACCGGGAGCATTCTGCTTCCAGCCAGACGGTATCGACACCGAGCATCAAATTTTTCAGTTGCGTCCGTGTTGCGTCACTGGGATCGACAACCGCAAGTCGAATAACCCTTTTCATAACGAACACGCTCCAAAGATGTTTTGCATAGGAAATAACTTAACAACAAAAAGTTTGGTTGAGGTATACTAGCAAGGGGCGTTTGTTGCCCCAGGCATCAATTTTTCTACGGGTTGGGGGCCTCGACAGCAGGCTGACCAGTGGGACTCTTTGTTTGTTTCTTTGATACCGCTGGCAATATTAATGCTGGCGGGGTTGATGGTTGAGTTGATGGTTGGGCGCTGTCCTGCTTTGCCCAGCTAAATTGCGAAGTTTTACGTTTTTGGCTTCTGGCTGATTGATGCCAGACGCTGGCTGGAGTCACTTTATTATTGTTTGAGCTAGCTTCATGCTTGATCGATTTCACAGCAGGGGCAGGTAATTTAGGAATAGATTGCTTCTGCATTTCAACCGGCGTGGGTAACAGGGGCATCACATCGCGTTCAATGAAATCGTTAGGCATTGGCTCTTCGCTGGGCACATAACGAGGCTGATTGTTCATCATTCCAGAAGTCGGAGAACCTTCAATCTGAGGCATAAACCTTGTTGGTGTCGGTGCGTATTGTTCAATCGGGTAGTCCATCGGTCCCACTGAACCGGCTGGTGGCGGTGGTGTGGGGCCACCATAGTTGGGAACTTCCATCAATCCTTGCAAGAATAATTCACGATCAGTCGGAACATCGCTGAACATTCCTGGACCTCCTTCAGGAACCTGATCGGGATTAAGTGGTGCAACGTATTCGGGAGTGACCAGAATGATTAATTCGGTCTCGGTTTCATCATACCTTACTCTGCGGAATGCGGCTCCAATAACAGGAAGCTCTCCCAGCAAAGGAATCTTATCTGTTTCAGAAGTGTAGCGGGTCGCTAACAATCCGCCGATCATTAAAGTTTGGCCCAAACGCATGCGAACCTGCGTGTTGGCTTCTCTGGTTGTTAAAGCGGGAATGGTTGTATTGTTCAGTGAGGCTGCATTGGCAAAGTCTCGCTCACTAAATTCAGTTGCAATTTCCAGGATAACCTGACCTTTACCAAGAACAATCGGAACCGCATCCAGCTTCACACCAAATTCTCGCCATTCGACTGAAATTGTTCCCAGCGATTGAGGAACCAGAATCGGAAATTCTCCTCCTGAAAACAGAGTGGCTGGACGACCGCTGTCTGCAACGACAGATGATTCCACCAAAACGCGAAGCAAACCTTCTTCCTTGAGAGCTTCCAGAAATCCACGGAAGATGTAATTCGAATTAACTAAGCCAAAGCTCATTGAAGAACCAGTAAGTGCAGCTGCGGGGTAGGTAAGTGTATTCGGTCCCCCCGGTGCGAGCGTCGCTCCGTTCGGGGCTGCCAGGCTTCCCGGGTTACTCGAAATGTAACCATTGTTAGTCAACAACGACCAGTTAAAACCAAACTGCCTGATTTTTGAGCGTTGCGCTTCCATAATTCGAACTTGTAGCCGAACCTGGTTAGCGGAACCAAATTGCATTTGATTGATAACTTTGGGATAGAACTGCTCTGCAATTTCAGTAATTTGTGCAATGTGTGCAGGATCAGCAACAATGCCCCTCAGAACAATGCTGTCTTTCACTTTGATTGCCGAAACGGTAGAATCGGGAAAGAAGCGTGAAAGGTAAGACTGCAAATGGCGAACGTCTCCTTCGACGAATATTTCCACCGAATATGTTTTGCCATTTTCATCAACCAGAACCAGCGTAGTGACTCCCGCTGTGACTGCCTGTAAGCGGATGCGATGTGGGCTTAATGCAGAAACCGTAATAATGGCAGGATCAAAACCATCAACACGCGTGATGCGGTTTTCCAGTTCGACCACGCGAGAAAACTTCTCGACAAGCGATAGTTCATTTCGAGCAGAAAAAATATGGAAAATCTCCCCCTTGGCAACAGGGGGAAATTGATTTTGCGCGTGGGCTCCTATTGGTGAGCAGAAAAGAAATCCTGTCACAACAAGTCCCAATATAGTCCGATACGGTTGCATCCTTGCACTCCGCCAAAGCCATTAAGGCTGGTTATCTCGTTTTAACTTGCCATGCCGAACGATTGAATGACATCTCGTTCAACACCGCGTCCCTGTCATCTGAATTCAACTGACCGTCTGGGATTAACCCAGACATTCAGTCTCTCTCACAAGAGGCATCCGGCCTCATCTCCCCTGCCCGTTATCACCTTTTATACTGGTCAAGTAAGGTGCATCGTGACGCACCCTGCTGTTACTGAATCAGCAATACTGTGTTCTCTTCTCGCTGGCGCTCTTGTTCCTCTTTGAAATCGTCTTCGGTCTGGAATTCTCCTTCCAGTTCCGTTTCTTTCAGGTCTTCATCAGAAGCCTCTTCAAGAGTCTCCTCAGACTTGGTTGCAGAATCAGTCTCTTGTTTTTTTGGATTCATTATGGAATCCAGCATTCCCTGAATCGGACGTGATAACACCCGCGTTAATGTACTTTTTGTGCGTTGCTTTGAAGCAGGTGAAGAATTAGCTCCTTCATTCGCTTCCGCATTTTTCTCCTCTGCTTCCAGCAGAAAATCGTGTGAAATAACTTCATCACCCGAATAAATTTCAAGTGTCCAAGTGGCTGATTGAATAACCAGTTCTTTTTCGACTGGTTCGGTTTGTTCAACAAAACCATTACTCAAAGAATTTTTCAGAGCATCGGCTGGAGAAATATCCTTGGTAGAAACAGGGACTGCTTCACTCTCTTGCGAGCCTTCTTCCTGAGACGCAAATCCCGTTTTCAAAAGGGAAAGCAAGTTGTCATCCACACCATTCGGGTTAGCGATTTCCTTATCTTCCTTGTTTCGCATAATGGGGGTCAGTTCCCCTTTGGAACTCGCCAGTTTCAATAAATTTGATTGCATCGGAGTGACCAGCAGCGAAAGGTTTTTCGCTTTGATCTCTCGTGATTCCCCCACTTCCTGGTTACGGACTGCATCAGAAGCGAAAACTTCGATGTATTCAAGTAACGTATCGGTTCGTGTCACTCTGCGGTTATTAAACGCGACATATTCAAAGGTAATTTGCAGGTCAACACGATCACCAGGCTGAAGCAAACCGCTATGAGTTTTTGTATCATCTACTTTGAAGGTGAACAGTCGCATTCCTTTAGGAATACTGGCAGAGGCTGCAATTTCCCCTCTTGTTCCCAACTTCACCATGCGAATAATATCCCCTTCATCGACAGGAACTTTCAAGCCACGTTCGAAGTAATCTTCTTTGCTGCGTACCGCATCTTTAGGAACCGCAGAAGAAGGATATTCTTCAAAGGCACAGTTAGTTTCACAAAGCAGAACGCCAGGCGGAATATCCGCAGTCGCAACCAGCACTTTGACTGGTACATCCTGGGTATTGGACTGCTTGGAAATCATCTGCTGGACACCCATCATGGCAATCAGGCCGCATCCGACCGCAAATGCCAAAACGATAATAGTTTTCATTTTCATAACGTTCACCTCGCTCAGCCTCAAAACGATCTCCAGAAGTTAATCTGAGATCAGACATACCGAGATGAATCGCGGCGCAAAGTCCGCTGTCTCTCATCATCGGCACGAAAATGTTAAACTCTTCACTTTATGACGGACGTATCAGTTGGAATGATCATGTCGGTTGTTACAAGAATGACCCACTTCCCCTATTCTTCCCAAATGTCGTAGGGTCCGCTGTGCGGGCCAAATTGGAATCTCTTTGTCTATTCTTGTCTATTCAATGGTCCGCACAGCGGACCCTACACCCTTTGCGGCAGACAGAAATGTCTACCCTCCATTCTGCTTTAGATCATGCCTGTATAGAAGAAGTAGGCAATTGATCCGATACAGATTGGAATTCCGTAAGGCAACAGAAGCATATGCGGTTTACGCTCTGCTGCAATTTTGTAGAGTGCTTCTGGTTTTTTGATCGTGGCGAATTCCATGATGATGACCAGAAAGTTGGTGTAATGTTTTTCCCAGCTACCTCGCCAAAGCACCATGATGACCGCCATGATGGCTCCCACAATGACGGAAACACAAAAAGCGTACCAGGTTACGGTTGCACCGAGCCAGGCACCAATTCCAGCCATCAGCTTGACATCGCCCGCGCCCATGCCGCCCACTGCATAAAGTGGAAGCAGTGTGAGCAGACCAACCGTCATTCCCCACAAGCCAAATCCAAGTCCACCCCAACCGCCAACCGTTGTTGTGTAAATCAAACCGCTCAGTACCATCGGGAATGTAATCCAGTTCGGTACCCGTAATTCTTTGCCATCAATCCACGCTGCGACAATCAAAACTATCGCAACTAATTTGACAGGCCAGTTTTCCAATAAAAATTGCCAATCCATGATTCAACCTTTCAACCATCATCAAGGGGTCTGATGCAAGCCAGCTTCTAGCTGACAGTCTGTGTTTCGTAATTCTGATTCCACTGACATCTAAGTCAGCCAACTTCGACAGAGCAGTTTCCAGACTGTAATTCTGAAGAAACTTACTCTTCAAAACAGTAGGTCAGAAAACGGGAAGAGGACGGATGAAAAAGCAGAATGTTGTAAAATAACATCAAAGAGGAAGTTTGGGACTGGGCTACGTATTGGATGTAGCGTAAGCGGCAAGGCGCTTGCCGCCGGTATTTTGCTTTACCTGCGGGGATCTTCCTCTCTTAGCGATGTCCGGCAACTAACGATTTGCCGATTATGTAGAGATGGAATTTCTTTTCGAAATAACCTATCGGCTGCCGCCACAGGTGAACCAGGTAAGCATACCAATCGCGAATGGGAGAGATTGCAAAACGCCGCTCATTATGTGATCAATCCAGAATGGAAACATGATTGCCTCTCCTTTTCTTCGCCGTTTTATTGTTGCTTCGTAAAATTCAGCCGTAGGATGGTGTGCTTGCACCCATCAAATACGGTTTCCACTTCATCAGTTTCATGCCGGACAATTCATTTCCGACTTTTAACCGTTTCAACTCTTTTGTGTCATTGGACGCAACTCGGCACGCGAAGATGGGTGCAAGCACGCCATCCTACAAGACACGAACTACAAATGTAACAATGATTGTTTGGTCAATGCTAAGCAACTTTGAGGTAGAGCGTCATTGTTATCTCTCAACAGAGAGAAAGACTGCCCAACGAAGTGTCGAGCAGTCTCTTTTTTTACCGTAGAACCTGTCGTTAAACAGATTCTGTTGCGTTAGCTCAATGCGTCGCGAACTTTTTCGAATTGACTATTGGCGTTTGTACCGATTGCTTGAACAGCAGTCAGGCAAACGACAACAATCAAAGCCAGCATAACAGCGTACTCAACAGCAGTTGGTCCATCTTCGCATTCCAAGAAATACTTGACATTGTTGATCATGTTCTTCATTTGGAGTTCCCCTCAAAATTTATAAACCTTACGTTTTATCTTACGCAGCGACGTTGCCCCGCAAGTGACACCCAAGTTAAATCAGGAATTGATTCTATTGAATCTTTCTCCTGCTTGTTTCAGCCATGAGTTGCATTGGCTGAATCACTCAAACGTAGGTCAGGAAATTCGTGAAGCAAATTATTTTGTTCGTTTTTCCAAATTATTTTAGAAATCACCTGCTAAGTATTGCTCAAACAATAACCGTCGCCTCTTCTCGTTTGTGTTTTACAAGGTTGTGTCCCAGCGATTTTGCACAATGAGAAAGATTGTCAGGGAAATAGCTGGATAACGCCAGATTCAACTTGCTCACTCTGCCTGCTGTTCTTTTTCGCGAGAATAGCCCCAGGCGTCGAAACAGAATCCCCATTCTTGATTGATGAGTTTGCGTAATTCATCTGGGATTTCGATATGTTTATTTCGCTGATAATTCTTTGTTGTTTCCAGATACGATTCAAATTTCGGACGGGAATTCTCAAAATCGGGGAGCTGCAAATGTGAGTAGGCTTGCTCTAATTGTAAAATGGGATTGGCAACGAGGTCTTCATACGATAATTCATAATGCTGACCGACCGGGACTGCTTGCCGCTGGTAAAAATACGCTTCGTACAACTGACGATATTGCGAAAGAACCATTTCGTGTAGATGTGAGAAATTATATTTCTGGAGTGCCCAGACAGGGATCACTTTTTGAGCCATGTGAACGAAAGATTGAAACACTTCATACGGATTTCGATGGATGTGCAAAAACTTTGCCTCAGGAAAAGCTTCAAGGATTAGTTCGATACGAGCCGTATGATTGGGCGATTTTAAAATCAAAGGGCAGTCACTGGCTGCTCGCTGAACTTTTGCCACAAAGTATTTTAACGCCTGCCGAAAGGCTGCCCGATCTTTGGGAGTTGCCTGCTCAAACGAAAGATAGCGATCATACTTTGCTGCCTGGCGAGGAAAAACCCAACTGAAGCTGCTCGATTTGCGACAGAGAATTCCGATCGCCATCTCATCTTCAGCCGGCTCGCGCAGACTCATTTTCATATTATCCATAAATCGCTGACGAGGCGTCATTACAGCCAGAAGTGGCTCCAGCCACCAGCGGGCAGAGCGAAAAGTATGCGGATACATTGTTTGAAAGAGATCCGGTGCAGCAAACCGGTTATCTTGACAAAGCAAATTATGCAAGTGCGTTGTTCCACTTCGCCAGGAACCAAGCACAAACAGCGGAGGCTCGAGTTGCGTCGATTCCAGCATCGGCCCATAAAAGAGATTTTCAAACCATGAAACAGGAGAAGTAATTAAACTACTGGTGGTAAGATGAACTGCTCGCCCCCAATACCGCGCATCAATATGAAAGCTGTTTTCCGCCAATAATTTCCACCAGTCTCCCATGCGAATACCTGCCAGGCAACCTGGTCCGAACATCTTCGCCATTTCGGTTGGCAGAGAATAGTTTTTGTTTCGTTTTTGGTGCAACGGCCCGTTGTTCATGGTCGATTTGAATAATCAGAGAGGAGGTCAGATCAGCATTCAAGTTCCAGACTAAGCAATCAATCCCCATATTGCAATCAGAGTGATTTTGCGAATGAAACCGCGGGTGGCCCCGGTTAATTTATTAACCGGGGCGGCGTAGCCGTAAGAGGCACTGGAGAAAGGGAGATTTGTATTGAGGGCATGAATGATTGGAAAAGTTTTCGCACGGACCTCTTGCTGACTCCGCCAGCCCAAATTACAAAAGCACTCTGGGCCACTCGCGCATCTTACATTTCTTCGAGTTGATCTTGTTTTTTATCGGCAGCCGCCTGCATGTCCTGCCAGTCCACGCAAAAGATGATCGATCCAATGACAAGTGCGAATCATGCTCCCACTAAAAGGCCCAAGGATGAACCAAGATTCCAGGCATGACCCAGGATCCAGCTAAATTCAAACCTGTCATTCGGATGCCCCCCCCCTTTGGGGGATCAACAATGAAGGCTATCCGATAAAAGCCAGGACTCAATGCGGCAATCGTAATTGCACTAACTCCGCCGATTACACAGCAGCCAAGTGCTGCTTCTGTCATCACAAGAATATAGCGAAAGACATATGAGAACGAACATCTCGCGCGAGATACAATCCCAACAACCAAAGTAAAGATAACCGAAAAAATGGTTCCCCCCAAAAAACCATGATAAATCCCCAAGGCAATTCCCGCACGCCAGGCTTGATTATTCGGAAGTCCAATAATATGGCGAAAGTAGTCGTAGTTAACTTGTGCGCCTACAGCATGTGATAACGAACCAACAAACATTCCACAAAAAATCATGGAGGCAGCGATAAAAACCAAGGCCAGTGGTTGTGCCTGTCCAGTTGCAGTTTTACCAATATTCATTTTTTCAAACCTGTACTTCCAGCCAAATAAAAAACATCTTTTGTTTATTCATCGAATTCGTCGGGCATTCTTCCGACATCGACGATACTGCACGCCAGGATTGGTTTAATGCCCATTTCGTTGGCGGCATCGAAAAGTTCCTGATTTTCGCTACCCGGATTGAACCAGACTTCTTCTGCATTCGCCGCCGCGATTTCGGGAAGTAGCTTGATTCCAATTTCCGGCGGGAGATAAACAGTGATGCGGTTTAATTTTTCTACCGGGACATCTGCCAGCGATTGATAGCAAGTTAATCCTTCAATCGTCTCCTCTTTCGGATTGATTGGAAAAACATCATAACCTTGTGCCAGATGCGCACGCACCGATTTGTTGCCGAATTTTTTTCGGTCGTTGCTCGCACCCAGAACTGCCACGGTCGGTTTTGTCTTCACGCTATATCCTGTTCATCAAAGGGATCGCTAATAATAGTCGGTGTGCCAGACAATCGAATGGTACTTATGTTAGTAACTTATCAACGAAATGCTTCACAAAGTGGCAAGATATTTTAAGAGAATTGGGTAACCCAAACTCTTTCAGGGAAGGGCTAACCGATGTGCCGCTTGCCACTAAGATTTATGTGTTTCTGCTAGAGAGTCAATTCA
>JAJRTM010000901.1 GCA_024278285.1 Planctomycetota bacterium | reverse complement strand
TGCTGATTCCAAAAGGATCGTCCGTCCACAAAAACCGGATCTTGTTCTGATTGCCATCCCGCGTGCTGCAATGCAAGGGACGCTCGCAGAAAATTTTCATGATTATAGCTGGACAATGAATTACTCCTTGAATTTTGGGAAACCGACCTGGGATTGTGTTATCGTTCACCCGACGGTTTTGACCCCTGGATTTACAGATGCCAAACAAAATGATTTCATTCGAAAAGTTGTTCGTGCCCAGGATCTTTCATTGATTGATCGCAATGAAAATCAAAAACAGAGTTCGCAGGAAATGGTGACCGATTGGTTGAAAAAACAGCTTGATTAATATCTTATCAACAAAATGCTGCGAAAAAGTGGCAGGATATTATTGACGAGTCGTAGGTTAGGCTTTCTAGCCTGACGCAATAACTTACTCGTTCCCAAGCTGGAGCTTGGGAACGAGTTGAACCTGGCGATGTCCAGTTAGGCTTTCCAGCCTGACCTACTTTCTGTTTGGTTCCGGCTACGCCGGGTTAGATGTTGAAAGAGAAACAAATGCCAGAAACGATGATGAATTGGATTCGTGAAATTGTCTCCCTCGGAATACGCCGCCCGGGGTCTCCGGAGGATCTTGCCACTGAGCAGTATCTGGCTGATAAATTTCAGGAATTTGGTCTGAGTGATATTCGCTTTGAACCTGTTGAAGTGAATCATTGGGACTTGGATGAGTCACAACTTCTGCTTACTGGAACGGATCAGCAGGTTCCCTGTTTCTCGGTTCCTTATACCGCCTGGACATCTGGCAAAGGTATTGAGGCGGCTTCTGCTTTTATTGGAAATGGCTCCGCAGAAGAGATCGATGCAGTTGATCTGGCCGGAAAAGTGGCTGTGATGAATCTCCGCTTTGGAGATCTTTCTGCATCTGCACTCTTTGAAGGTTCACATTTCATCAATGATCCAGAGCAAACTATTCCTGATGGTTCGTTGCACTGCGCCAACTGGCTGATCGGGAACTTTCCCGCTTATTACGAAGCTCAAAAGCGTGGTGCAGTCGGACTGATTGGTATTCTTGCGGACTCTCCTGTTGATGGATCAGAACATTACGTCCCTTACGATGGGCATTTGAAAAAGCTCCCAGCGGTATGGGTTGGCAGAGAATCGGGTGCAGAGTTGGTCGAACATGCAAAGCGTGGCGATTGCCTGACTCTCAAAAGTACGGGAACAACAACTCAAGTCGAATCTCACAATGTTGTTGCGACCGTGCAGGGAACGGGCGAGGAATCGATCATTCTGACTTGCCATCACGATGCGCCGTTTGCCTCTGCGGTTGAAGATGCTTCAGGACTATCTGTGATTCTATCACTGGCTCAATATTTTTCTCAGAGAACTGAAAAGCTGGAACGTAATCTGGTTTTCGTTGCTTCTTCCGGACATTTTCATGGAGGGATTGGAAATCGGGTCTTTGTCGAAAAGCACCGAAACGGATTACTACGCAATACCGTTGCAGCGATTGGTATTGAGCACATTGGTGAAGAAGCGGAACCGGATGGTCAGGGCGGATATCGATTAACGGGGCTACCCGAAGTGCGGGTTCTTTTCATGGATAACAATCCGGAAATGGTTTCCATTTTGAAACAGGGTACGCAGAACCAGCAGCTTGATCGCCTCATGGCGGTTGATCCTTACCTGTTTGGCCCCGAACCACCTTGCGACAGTGCTCCGTTTTTCACTGCCGGGATTCCATCGGTCTGTCACATCAGCGGGCCTCTTTATCTGTTCGATCCACAGGATACCATCGACAAGGTTCGCGCCATCGATCTACCTCGTGTGCAAGGTTTGTTTCGTGATCTTATTGAAAAAATCGACACGATCCCTGCGGAAAAATTACGGGTTGGCGTCAAGCATAGTCTCGACGATGAGCCACCGCCCTTGCCTGCCTGGTTTCAGTTGCCGCCACAATGAAGGCTGACATCGTTAAAAAACATTTGCTGCCCTGCTGGGCTATTTCGCATTTCCCTGGTTTAGTGCTTCTAATATTGCCTCAGTCAGATCTTGATCAGAGTCGAAGTTCCAGGTAACTTTCCCTTGTTTGTTAATCACCCAGGCAGCGGGAATATAGTCAGCTTGAAATGCAACAAGTGTTTTGGTGCCTCCATAAGCGTTGGGCCAGGTAATTTTGAATTCATTCAAGAAAGCTTTAATTTCCGGTAGAGATTCTTCCCGTTCTGTGGTCATGCCGATAAAAATGACATCGTCCCGATTTGCAAATTTCTTCCAGGTTTCAACCATATTCGGTGCTTCTTCTCTACAGGGCATGCACCAGGTTGCCCAAGCTTCTACAACGACAACTTTTCCGGAAAGATCGCCGGGGTCTTTGCCATCCACCCAGCCGTCCACATTAAATTCAGGAGCCATGTTTCCGACCGCCAATCCGCCGCGTGAATGGGCTGATTTAACGACGCCGTTTCCATCATTTACATTTTTTTGTGCAAAAATGTAAAACGCTCCTGCAAGTATAACGACCAGCAGAAAAACAATCGTAAAGTTTCCAGACGAAGAGGAACCGTTTGCTGGCGGAGTTGGATTTGCAGTCATTGCTTGAAATTACTTTCGGGTAAATATCATGAGATGTTGCCGGGGAAGTTTACCAATTGTTTTGGTATGTTCCAGTGAAAAAGCAGGTTGCGTCATTTCTTTAATGGACTGCTTTTCAGACATTTTATGAACCAGCTTAATCGGCACACGCGGGTCTTCCATGCGGTATTCGACTAATGCGATTCTGCCCCCCGGCTTGAGAGCTCTGGAGATGTTCAGAATCATTTCGTAGGGAAATTCAAATTCGTGATAGACATCGACCAGGAGAACAACATCGACACTGTTCGGTTTGAGCCGAGGGCCGCTATTGTCGCCGAGATGTAGTTCGACATTCTTTATACCCGTTCTGGAGAGCCTGTTCTGTAAGCGAACCAACATTTCTTTTTGAATATCAACTGCAATCACTTTTCCGTTTGGCGCGACCAGCGGGGCCATTTGAAGTGTAAGAACCCCTGATCCCGCACCGATATCTGC
>JAJRTM010000900.1 GCA_024278285.1 Planctomycetota bacterium | reverse complement strand
GTGGGCAATGCTATCGCAAACGGAGCATTCGAGTACGACCAGACTAAAATCAACACATTCACCTTGCGGCGACCATCAGGAAAATCAACATGAATGATCCCGAAGTCCGCTTCGATCCGCTGCCCCGCTTCGTGATCAAGCGGAATGAAAGTTTCTCGATGCTGCTGGCGATGCTTGATAATAAAACGCCGTACCGAAGAATAACTTCCTTCAAAGTTATGTTCCGATTGAAGCCGTCTGTGAATTTGCGTCATCGTGTGACGCTGCTTCGGCGGAGAAGTTTCGTCCTCCTTGAGCATCTCGAGAATCGCTTCATGAAACGGCTTCAATTGAGGAGCCACCTGCGACTTGCGCTTCGGATAAGATCCCGGCTCACCCGAACCACTGAGAACTTCACGAATTTTACGCCGGGAATGATTAAACCTCCGGGCAATTTCCCGAAGACTCATCCCGTCCCGTTTGGCCCGTCGAATACGTCCGTAATCGTACACCGTTAGCATCCTGACCTCCGCAAATGTAGTAGAAATTACTACACCACGCGGAATTTGCTACGGTGGGACCATTTTCAACGCAAATCAAGCCACCCAAGTGGTCCCCTTTTGCACGCACATCTCCAGGAGATCAGGTGCGACTGTCGCCGAATGGTCCCCGTGACCTTAATGATAGTGATTTCGATTCATACTCAAATAAACCGAAGGTAATTCGTAACTCTGAATCCTTGCATATAACTGCACCTGCACACTTCGACCCGATCGAAGATTGCGCGGAGCATGAACGGTTAATTAAAATTCTTGATAACCGGGCAGGATCTCAACGGGGCAAGCCCCGTTCTCGAAACCCTGCAAAGAACCCCTTGGGTTGCCGTGTTTTCGATATGAATTGTGGTTCGACAATGTACCGAGTTTCACAAGGCAAAACGTTTCGGTACGGATGTGGATTGTATATGCAATCTCATGGTAAACAGTGTGCTCACAATAAAGTAGATGGGCAAGTTGCCACTCGGTTTGGACTCGCTTGCATAAGGCAAAAATTGGTCTCTCCGACTGCGAGGTAGAAGCTTCGACTACGCTTAGAAAAACTGACACAATCCCAGCCTGCGGATGATCAATCTGCAAGAGAATTGAATGAGAAACAATCGGAATTGAATACCATCACACAAGAACTGAATAAAATATCAACGAATCTTGCACTGGTAGATACGGATGACCAGCGTACTGCGATTAGTGAAATTTTTAATCAGCGTATTGAAAAAAAGAAGCAGCTGCAGAGTGAACTGGATCATCTTCAGAAAAAAGCAAAACCAACTCGCTCAAGTGACTCTGAAGTCGATCAGGTCATGCAAATTGTTGATAAGCTTACCAAGCTGGCGGAGCAACCAGAGGATTTCAGTAAAGCCAAGGAAATTTTTGATCTTACTAATCTTCGCATGTTTTTCCGGTTTGAACCGAAAAAGCTAGCAAAACGAACGGTTAATAAATTAGTTGGCGGTATTGTTGTTTTTGGCGATGCTGACGCTCCGGTAAAACTTTACCAAGGACCAACATCATCTAAAATATTGAAGGAGGAATCACGGAAAAAATCAAAAAAACAGCTAAAAACTAATCAAAACACTTTATCATCCGGTGATGAGGATAAGTCGTTAAGAAATGTGAGTCGGGATGACAGGGCAGTGATTGAACTATTTTTGGAAGCGATTCAGAGTTGGAACAGTGCAATGTGGAAAAGGCTTCCGAGATAATCTCTTGTATGCCCTATCTTGCATACAATCTTCCGCAGTCGGCCTCCAGAGCGGAACTTACCGTTGTTGGTATCGCCAGCGTTCACCTACCAATTTTAGTTGCTCAACTGTCATTGGGAGATTTTGCCAACCTTTGTCAAAATCGATATCGTGCGAACGAGGAAGCTGATTGGCCTTAAGGGACCTGATCATAACGCGAGAGGGAAGTAAAGCTGCTTGACCAACGAAAATGGCCTCCTGTCTTCGTAGTCCTGAGAGCATTTTTGCAAGCCCGTTCATTGAGTCAGGCAATATTGAACGGACATGTTCGCGATCCGCGTCGTTTGTTATCCTAAGTACAATCCAGCTGTTGCACTGAGACAGTACGGTCGCATCAACTTCACTAGGACGTTGCGACACTAATAGCAAGCCAATCCCATACTTTCGCCCTTCTTTGGCGATGCGTCTAATGGCTTCTTGAGCTGCTTCGTACTGAGCTTCGCCACGGTTTGGTACGTATCGGTGTGCTTCTTCGCATACGAGTAAAACGGGATCCTCCTTTCGCTCCGTTTGTGTCTGCCATACCTTTAAATTAAAAAGCGTTCTCGCAATCACCGCGCTTGAGATCCCTGCGACTTCATTGGGTACCCCCGATAGGTCGATTATACAGGGTTGTGAACAACTTCCAGTCAATTTATCCACGATATTGGGAAATGGGTCCTGAGTCTCACCTAGCCATTCCGACATTAAAAACTGTACACGAGCGTCTTGGGTAAGAAGATCAAGTTTTTGGAGAATAGAGTTGTGGGAGTCCTGTTTACTTGCTTGTGGTGGCTTATCTGCTTCAACAGTATCCCGGAATGTCGCGAGCTTATATGGGACCGGCGAATCAACCGTAATTTTCGTCGGATCGAGGCCTAAAATTTCCGCTCCCTCCTTGCGAGCTTTCAGAATCGCTTCCTTGACAATATTGGCTTGAGATGTCGCAACAAACTCGGTCTTACCAATTAGAAGAGCAACCGATTCTTGAAAATTAAGCAGCCAGTACGGAAGAGACAAGCTCCCATCATCTGTGGACAGTTTCTGATGTGTCGGAAAAGCAGCGGCGTACTCGTCGTGTGGATCTAAAATGATGATCCGCGGTTTCCACTTTTCGAATGTGGATTTCGTCCCATGGTCCAATATACAGTGAATAACCGCAGCAACTGTTCCAGACTTTCCGGAACCAGTTGAGCCGAGAATGGCCGTGTGTTTGCCAAGTAATTCATTCATATCTGCATAGCACGGCGTGCCACCCGTCCCAACGTGCTCTCCAAGGAGAATGCACGGACCCTTTCCATGACCATAAATATAACGTAACTCTTTATGCGGAGTTAGATACACTGTCTGTTGAGGCAACGGGTAGTTCGCTACACCACGATCAAACTTTAACTCCCAATTCGGATGTGAATCCAAATCGCTGAACCCCCACTCTCCTTCGCCAAATAAATCTGCTTCTATCACTCGTTCATCGCTCGTGGCCTGTGGTACATGGCCCCGCTCTAATTCAAACTCAGCCTTCATACGTAACCGACCAACGAATGCAAAGATAATTCGCCGACCGAAATGGATTTTGACAATTGATCCAAACTGACCTATGGGATAAATGTCACCGCCAAAGATACGCGATAACTCCGTAATTCCTGGCTTTAGCTCTGCAACTATGTGAGAGCCATCTACCTCTATTATTGTCCCAATTGCTAAGTTTTCGATTGGCTCGTTCGGATTGCATTTTTCAGTATTCATCGATCTCCTTCAAGTAATCGAGTGATATTCTCGAATTTCCACCACGGTAATTCAGCAGGTGACTCTTCTACGGTAGAACCATGGAAAAAGCCTTTCTTTGCGTAAATTCGCACTTGGTCTCTAACAGCTTGATCTTCGTGTAGTTTCTTTAATTCACCTACTGGTCGATCATCAGCAGTAAATACTACCATCGTCAAATTACCTCCCGACTCTCGGAGTGCGCGTTCAATTTCCAAATTGATGTGCGAATCACCAAAGCTGTATCCACATACTGTAAGCACTAGTTGCGAGTCTAATTGCGGTTTAAGTATTCCCCGTGCTAGTTCGGTCAATTGCGCGTAAGGATCTCGTTGAGTTTCTCGATATTTTGTGGAAGCCGGCCAGATTACTACGCTCCCACCGCAGTATGAGGGTAGTGTGCAGCAATTCGCAATCCTTCTTGGCATGGGATCATCTGGTAGTTCGCTCCAGTCTATTGATCCGTGAAGTTTAAGCACACGCGCAGCCAACGCATCCGCTTGAAACGTCGTGTAATCCCACCAAGCGCTGTTTCCGCCGCTCATCCCATCTGCATAACGCAGTTTTTCGAGAGCCAATGCGTTTTCGATTAATGTGTCGTAATTCAGAACCAGATAATCAACCGGCCGAGTTGTGGAATTTCGTCCCGGACGCAATGGACGGTGTACTGCATGAATAAATTTCATATGAGTCTCCATTGTAACTTTTTGGCCAATCACTTTAGCAATCGCTTGTTTGATTTGCTCGGCAGCATCTTTTAGATCCTTCGAAGAATAATTATTCTCCCCCAAATGAACGGTGTCGTCGGTAGCCCCCCGATGTGTTCGTCGCTCTGCAATAGCAAGCAAGTCAACAAGCTCACTAAGGTAATCTTCAATATTGGCTGATGCTCCCGCGAAGGACGATTGAATCGAGGTCAAAATCGTTTTCGTATTGGAATCCAAACATGTACTGACCAAGGTTTTTTCAGTTAGCTCTGCAGTAAGAGGAAGCCCTGCGCATTTGCTGCAACCCGCCCCTAGAAGGAAGATGTTTTTGCTCTGTGCCAATAAATCATCAAAATCATGTAATGCGGCTGCAAAAACGGGCTTCCTGAGCTCGGATAAATCGTCGGTCATTGCGATTGTATTCTAATTATGTAATGTCGGCATAGAATTAAGGTATTTTTGAGACCTCCAATTCCCTGGAGACTCGATGTCAGAAACTTCACCCATATTGTTATACTTGCTCTCTTAATTCGATCACGTAACGAATTTGCTCTTGGCCTATACTTGGTCAGCCCCTCCTGGCTTCACTCTCGCATCGGCTCCTGAAGTGGCCTCCATTTGTTGGACAGAATCTTGGTCACTTTTAAGCTCATTTTGATTTGCTTCTTTTTCATCATTCGAGCTGCTGAGTCCCCTTCGTCCCGCCGTCGCATCAGCCTTCAAACTTGCTAGGTTGATGCGACGGCGGGATGATGGGGACGGCCCCCTTTGTTTTGTCCCGAGCGGAGGTATTCGGTTCCCAAATCACATCTTGTGAGACTCGATGAATAGTAGTATATATTACAATACTGTTGTGTGATATTAACTAAGTGAACAGGGAATGGAAAGGACTCCAACCCGTGCGTGATCATATACCGCCTCAAAAGAAGTTTCGCAAAGAACGTTCCCGGCCTAATTACTCAGCTGAATCTGTTTTCGAGTGGGAACAAAGGATGCTAAAAAAACATAACTCACCAATGGCTATCTTCGCGGCTCGCATGTTTGGATGCCTGGGAATATTTCTTGCGGACCAAATGGAAGATATTCTTTCCGGTGCTTTCGGTGGACTCGCTCAAGATTTCGATTCGCAGATATGGTCTGATTGTTATCGTGATGAAAAGAAATTCGGTCGAGCAATTTGGCGACGTGAACGCCGTCACTCAGGACCGTTTCGAGAACTGGCTTTACTTGCAAAATATTTCAAGCGATTGAGTCAAAAAATCGAATCGGGCGAGATTAGTTTGGAAGAATTTCACCGAGAAGTGATTGCTCTACAAGCTAATCCGGAAGCTATGAAATTTCAGCAAGAAACAATTCAATCATTTCAGATGCAGGTGAACCTTTTCTTTCGAGATATGAAACAGGATGGCATCGAAATTATTGAAGACACATTGAATCAATTTCTCCTCACGGTTTGGGTTCCTTGCATGTGTTTATGCGGAACTTCTCCCCAAAATTTGTTTGAGCAGGCAACTTCTGGAGACGTACAGTCCCTATGTACGTTGGTTGGTCTGGATCGGCAGGCTCAATATATTCCTGAAATCAGCACCCATATTGCCGCATGGGAACGGCAACCTCTTAAACACAAGGGGCAACTCATGGGACTCAATGAAGCGAGGCGTGGCTACTTGCAACAGTGGAAAAACGCAGAGCATTTGAAACTGGCTATTGTGAAGAAAATTCTGGAATATGTCCAAAGAACTCAACAGGTGAAACTGTTCAAAAGCAAGGTATTTACCAAGAACGATCTGAGGCATCTGTTTGACGCACTAAGCAGAGAATATAAGGGAACCTCAATAGATGAAGACTTTCCATTTTCAGATGAAGCGTTTATTAAGGCAGTGAAGCGAAAACCCGTTAGTCAGGTGTCCGCTCAAGGATGGGACATTTTTCAGTCGTAGTTTGTCCCGAGTGAAACTGATGGTGAGGGATAACTTCCCGCACCATGAACCCTAACAAAAAACCTGACCAATCCAATCCTGATATATCGCCCAACGACGCAGAAGTCCCGGCCGCGGCAGCGAGCGGCCGGGCTGAAGCGTCGGAAAACTTGCCGGCATTGCTAATTTCTGAATTGACCAAGGGGCGGGGCCTTAGTAACACCGCCCCCCAGAGTATTCAGGTGCCATTATTAAATCACCCAGATTATCTTGTGTCTGGTGGAATTGACTGGTTCGAGTGGTCCGCCTCAGTAGACTGGGATCAATCATGTTTTAATCTTCTGTTCAATAGCCTTGCGAAGCTCAAAGACAAATGCCAGCAAGAGGGAATCGCTCAGGAAAGAGTTTTTTTGCTTGGATGTGTCCCTGCTTGGGTTCACAGAATGGGAAAAACTCGCGGTGGTGGTCGCGGTCGGCATTTTCCATTTTGTCTTACTATTTCCGGCATTACTCTTGCACTGGGCGATTGGCAGGCAAACAGCGAAGGTGCAGATAATCTTTATGTTCGCTTAACAGGACGCGATTGTTTGCTTCAAGGTGCCTGGGAGTCTCATGAGTTTATTGGTTCTATTGTTGAAAAGCTTGGTGGTTGCATTTGGGATGAGAAATTAAGTCGAGTCGATTTCTGTTTAGATATTGCCAATCTTCCCATTATTGAACTCCAAAATCTTGTCGAGCAGCGTCAGTTCATTACACGCCTCAAAGAAGTTCGTCCACAAGTGAATCTTGTCGGAGATATCCATACCGGGTTTACTGCTGGGAAATCTCCTCAGCGTTTGATTGCCTATGACAAGTTAGCTCAGTGTCAGAACAAAACAGATCAGGAATACCTGCAAGGTCTTTTACAAAATCGGTATGGGGGTCAGGTTCCCAATTATGCCTCTCGTGTCGAAGTTCAATTATCGAGAGAGTATTTGCTGAGAGCAGGAATACAACGGCCTGTAGATGCACTCAAGCATGGACCTTCTGCACTGCGTCATTATCTGACAGAAACATTTCGACTGACAGATCGTGCAATTGTTCCGGGAACTAAAAATCATAGTCGGGCAAAAATACATCCTCTTTGGGAATCATTGATTAAAGGATTTGAGCATGTATTTGGAATGCCTGCCGGACGTCCCGCGAAAATAGATCGTTCTAAAGTCAATCCAGTACAATTATTGAAGCAATCTCTCGGCTGCCTCAGGAATGCCTTATTGCAAAAAGGGGAATATATTTCTTCGTATGATGAATTCGTTACACAAGCTGCTGATGAATTAAAAAACCTGTATTCCACTTCAGAAGAGCAGGAAGATTTTATCGAGGAATATCAATTTCGTCTCACGGAGCACAAACGATGAGACAAAATGAATCCGAAAAATATACAGTCCCTGCAGGGTGTCCCAACTGGGTTACTGTGGAATTGATAAAGAAAACTATCAAGACTTGGCAACCGTACTATGCCACTCCATTGAAACCTGATGATGCACTTGAGATGATTCTAAACGTAGGAAATCTTATGGTGGCATTCAAGGAGAGCAGTTGTGAAGCAATTTGTTGCACTAGCCCGAGTCAGTAGTCGCGAGCAGGAACGCGAAGGTTTTTCGCTGGATATCCAAGAAGACGCTCTCAGACGCTATTCTGATTCTTGTGATGGAAAGATTGTACGTCTTTTCAGAATTGCTGAAACAGCAAGCAAAACAACCGAACGCAAAACATTCCATGAACTAATTTCGTTCTGTAAAAAACATTGCATGGAACTTGATGGTTTGCTCGTTTACAAAGTGGATCGAGCGGCTCGTAATTTATATGATTTTGTCGAAATAGAACGGCTTGAATCTGAATATGACGTTCCATTCATTTGTGTATCTCAACCAACAGAGAACAACCCAGCAGGTCGGATGATGCGTCGAACTCTCGCAAATATGGCGAGTTTCTACACCGAACAACAATCAGTTGATGTCCGAGAAGGACTGAATCGGCGTGTCCGAGAGGGCTGGTTCGTCTGTCTGGCTCCATATGGATATCGCACATTCGCAAGGAAGGACGTGGGATCGTCGAAGTTCATCCCGAACAGGCTGCTAATGTTCGTTATATTTTTCAGCTATATGCTTACGAGAATTTAACTCTTGAAGGCATTACCAAACGTATGAATGCAGAAGGTCGGATCTGGAGAAAGTCTTCTCAGGAGTTCCCTCGTAGTTCAGTCCACAATATTCTACATGATCGAGCCTATATCGGAGAGATTGAGTACAAAGGTGAATGGTATCCGGGAAAGCAAGAGCCTTTGATTGATCGTCCTACCTGGGACCGCGTGCAGGCTTTGTTAGGTGGCAGCAACTATCATGCTCAGTCTTTGACGTATGCTGGCGAATTCATTCGTTGTTCTCACTGTGGGCATCCTATTACTGGAGAATGCAAAACGAAGCAAACAAAATCTGGCCCTCGCAAATATATTTACTATCGATGCTCACGCTACAACGCTCCGGAACATCCGCGCGTGCGAGTTCGTGAGAAAGATTTTGATGAGCAGATTTTGGCGGTCTTCGATAAAATGAGGATTGAAGATGATTCAGTTCGGGAATGGTTTAAAACGGTGCTTGCTTCTCAAACTAAAGATTCTCAAGCAGAATCACTGTCACAGCGAGCAGAGTTACAGAGACAGGAAACGCTACTCGTACAGCAACAGGACCGCTTGCTCAATTTACGTCTTGCCGATGAGATTGACCAGAACACTTACGCTCATAAAGCAACTCAACTTCGGGATCGCCTCGCCTCAATCAAGCTACAATTAGATGTCATCGACCGTTCACACGACGAGAATTCAGAGCTAGCGGTCAATGTGTTTGAACTTTCTCAAACCCTTCGTGAACAATGGCTTACGGCTGATTACAACGCAAAACGCCGTATCCTTGAAATCATCTGTTTGAACTGCACTTTAGATGACGTAACTCTATGCCTGACAATGAGAAAGCCCTTCGACGTACTCGCGGAAGGGCTTATAAATGAGAAAAGTCGGGATGACAGGAATTGAACCTGCGACCTCTTCACCCCCAGTGAAGCGCGCTACCAGGCTGCGCCACATCCCGAATTTATTTTATGCTGAGCGACAATGGGGATAGATTAGCAGTTCGGTTATTTGTAGTCAAATCAGAGAAGAAGCTTTCGCTTTCTTTTCTACACTGTTGCCTTAGCACCTGCCCAATAACTAGTGTCTCTGAATCAATTGTTTGAGGCTTGGAAAACTGTGTAGAAATCGTGAAATTCCCTTGAAGTTGTTTGTGATTTTACTCTGCACTTTAGGGGAATGTCGGCAATGGCATGACGTACACCTTGCATTGGTCTTTATTTAGGCTCATACCCGGTTCCGGGTTGATTTTCGCTGGCGGTCTTCTCAGTAATGAACTGGAGCGTCCTGGTAGCTTAGCCAATTTACTCAGTGTAGAAGTCGCACACCCAGACCTCCCAGGTTGTGCAAATATGTGGCGTATTATCATTGTGTTCGCATCAACCCGGAACCGGTGATGAGCCAAAGAAAAAAGGACTCTCGCAAAGAGACGGCGACATAAAGGATTTCATGCTGGGCTTTGTCTGAAAAATCATTTTTATGTGGCCAGACTCGCCAGAGTCTGGGAATTCCACGGTCTGGCGACCGCAGCTACAAAGTTTTCTGACAAAGCTTAACCCGGCACAGCCGGAACCAAACAGGAGAGTAGGCGTTAGGAAAAAGGTAGGTTAGGCTTTCCAGCCTGACAAATGTGGTATCCAACATAGTCACCTTTCGGTTTACCGGCGAACACCAAATTTCGAATCAAAAGGTTTCCGAGTTATTGTGTCAGGCTGGAAAGCCTAACCTACACAGTTTTCAATAATATCCTGCCACTTTTGCACAGTATTTCAGTGATTAAGGTGTCGATACCTGTCTTCTGCTGCTTGGTTTTGACTTGCTCAGGCTAGGTGTATACCCTGTCGTATACTGGCGTTTATGGTCACGAGTGCTATGATTTGGTGATTTTGGTGTCCTGAATTAGAGTTGCTTGGTAATTTTTACATTGACACTGTCGCGTTTTTCGCATAAAACTCTAGTTGTGGGTTTGCAAAACAATGTAATCAACTTCCCTCCAATAACCTCCCCAAACATAATCCTTCCTGAAAAGATAGCCGATCAGCCTCCCTCCTCGGCTTGCTGGAAAGAATCATACGATGAGTGTTGCCTTTCGCGTTCATAATTCCGATTCGGAATTGCGCCGCTTGAGTCAGGCGGAACTTCGCCGCGCGAAAGAACTGTTTCAAAATGGCGAACAACTGAGCCAATTTGCGAATGAGTGTCAGTTTGAAACCGAGCTGGATGCGTTTCAAGCGATTGGTGCATCGCTGGGGATGTCGGTGATTGATCTGGCGAAAGCGGAAGTGGAGCCAGCCGCGTTGAAGGACTTTCCACTTCGGCTGGTGCATCGTCATTTTCTGTTTCCGATCAGTCGTACCGAATCTGAAATTCAGATTGTGACGGGAAATCCGTTTGATGTTCAGGCAGCTGATGCGGTGGCGGATGCGACCGGCTTTTTTGTGAAAACGGTTTTGGCGCTACCTCATGAAGTGGCGACCGTCATTAAAGCAAATTTGGGAGTTGGTGCAGAAACGCTGGATGGGTTGATCGCCAAGGCAAATGAAGATTCCGATGGAATTGAGATTCTGGATGATCTCGATTTCGATGAATCCGAAGCCGCCGCGATGGCTCAGCAGGCTTCCGTGGTGAAGCTCGTCAACGATATTCTTTCTGAAGCAGTCAATGTGCGGGCGAGTGATATTCACATGGAGCTTCAGGCGACCGGGTTGAAGATTCGGTATCGCATCGATGGAGTGTTGCAAACACAGCCGGTCCCGCAGGAATTGAACCGTTTTCAGGCGGCGATTATTTCGCGTTTGAAAATTATGGCGCATTTGAATATCGCAGAAAAACGAGTTCCTCAGGATGGTCGAATAAAGTTGCGGGCTTCTGGCCGTGAAATCGACATCCGTGTTTCAATCATTCCGATGCTGCATGGCGAAGGTGTCGTGATGCGAATTCTGGATAAGGAAGCGATGTCGTTTTCTCTTTCCGGGATCGGGATGGGGGATAAAATTAGTGATGATTTTCACAAACTGATTCGGCTGCCTCACGGGATTGTTTTGGTCACCGGGCCAACCGGGTCGGGGAAAACGACCACTTTGTATAGCGCCCTGGCAGAAATTAAAAGCGAGCGGAATAAGATTATCACCACCGAAGATCCGATTGAGTATCAACTTGAAGGGATCAATCAGATTCAGGTGAATCATAAAGTGGGGATGACATTCGCGGCTTCGCTTCGTTCGATCTTGCGTCACGATCCGGATGTTGTTCTTGTCGGGGAAATTCGTGACTTCGAGACGGCTGAAAATGCGGTGCAGGCCTCTTTAACAGGACACATGGTTTTCAGTACGTTGCACACCAACGATGCAGCCGGTGCGTTTATGCGGCTGGTTGATATGGGCGTCGAACCGTTTTTAGTTTCGAGTACATTGGAAGGGGTTCTTGCCCAGCGGCTGGTACGAACGTTGTGCAAAGAGTGCAAAGAAGAGTACATGCCGACGATCAATGAAATCCCTGCTGATTTTTCCATCTACGAATATACCGATGGCGAGCCGATCTATCGCCCTAAAGGGTGCAGGAATTGCAGAGGGACCGGGTATTCCGGCCGGCTCGGTATTTACGAATTACTTGAAGCAAACGATTAAATCCGACTGTTGGCCAGTGAAAAAACAAGCACCATCGCCTTACGCAAAGCAGCTTTGGCTGGGGGAATGCTGTCTCTTCGGGAAGATGGTTGGGTGAAGGTGGCTCAAGGGGTGACGAGCATCGACGAAGTTTTGCGAGTCACCAAAGCCGACAAATCTGGCAACGATGCGCCCCGGTAATTATGATTGTAATAACCAAATAAATCGTGATGAATTTTTCGTGAACCGCAAAGACTTTTTTCGTTAATAACATGCAAGATTTTGCTTACACAGCTCGTTCAATGGACGGTCAGAACGTGACCGGACGAATCACCGCAGACACATCAAACGATGTGATGGCGATACTGTCCGAGCGCGCGCTGTTTCCAATGACGGTGAAACCAGCCAAGAAAAAAGGGATTTCAATCACGTTTGGTAGTGGCGTCAGTACCGAACTACTCACGGCTACATTAACACAACTGGCAGATTTGCTGACCAACGGAGTGCCACTGCTTAAAGGGTTGGAAATTCTGATTCAACAAACGCCGAACGATCGGATGAAAACGGTCCTTTCCGATATCCGCAGCCGGATCGCGGAAGGGGCACAACTTTTTGAAGCGATGGCGGCTCATAAAAACATCTTCAACGAATTAACAATCAGCATTGTACGGGCAGGAACAGAGGGAGCGTTTCTGGAAGAATCATTACAGCAGACAGCAGAATTTCTGGAACGACAGGATGACTTACGAGCAAAAATAAAAGGAGCGATGGCTTATCCCGCGTTCCTGGCAGCAGCCGGTTCCGCAGTGACGCTGGTGCTGATTATCTTTTTCGTGCCGAAGTTTGCAGACCTGTTTGCACAACTCGAAAGACAGGGGACACTCCCAACCGCGACAGTGATTTTGTTATGGCTCAGCGATTTTCTGGGAACGTACGGATTACTCGTTTTGATCGCAGGCGCAGGAGGACTTTATGGCTTGCAACGCTGGGCGGTTTCTCCCAAAGGACGCGAATGGATTGATGCAAAAAAAACAAAGCTGCCTGTCTTCGGGAGCATTTTTCTCAATGGAGCCGTTTCCCGGTTTTGCCGAATTCTGGGAACGCTGCTTCGTAACGGCGTCCCGATGCTGAAAGCATTGGAAATAAGCAGTGAATCATCAGGAAATGTTGTGCTGGGACAGGCAATTCGATCAGCGGCAGAGAATATCTCTTCCGGCGCGACGCTCTCGGAGCCTCTTTCTGAAAGTGGTTTAATTCCCGGAAATGTGATGGCGATGATCAGCATCGCCGAAGAAGCGAACAATTTAGAAAACGTGTTGAATAACATCGCAGATACGATTGATAAAAAAGTGGCCAGGCAACTCGATATGATGGTTCGTTTAATCGAACCAGCCTTGTTAATGGTGATGGGAAGTGCGGTGCTGTTTATCATTGTCGCGTTACTGCTTCCGGTGTTCGAAATGAGTACCTCGATGAGTTAGATGAAAATGAATTCCAGTAACCGTAGGGTCTGCTGTGCGGACCATGAATAGATTTCTACGTGCCCTCAGAATTCTTTTTAGGAACAAGTGAGAAACCTTCCGTTTTACCGGCGGCTAGTGCCTTGCCGCTTACGTGAAGTGATAATAATAAAGTGAGCGGCAAAGGCGCTGGCCGCCGGTATTTCTCTTGTTACCAAGGAGAACCTTGTTAACGAGACGATTAGATTAAATTTCAAGAAAGAAAAAAGGAACAGAAAAATGCAAAGACTTCAAACAAAAAACAAAACTCCACAAAAACTGGTTCGTCGCGGTTTTACGTTGGTCGAACTTTTAATCGTCATGGCGATTCTGGTACTGCTGGTATCGATGGTTGGGCCACGGCTACTCGGCAGTAAAGCGAAGGCTGATATCAGTTCGGTCAAAACACAAATTGGAATGTTCCAGGCATCTTTGGAGCGGTATGCGATTGACATGAATACATTCCCTTCCAAAGAACAGGGGTTGCAGGCGCTCATTACGGAACCCTCTGCAGATTCACTCGGCGGTGAAGGTGATGGTGGCGGCGGAGAAGAATTCGCGTTGGAAGGTGACGATAACGATTCTGAAGGAGGCGGTTCCAGTTGGGATGGTCCTTACGTGAAAGCAGATAAACTTCCCAAAGACCCTTGGGGAAATCAATATAGCTACGATTTCCCAGCGACGCATAACAAACAGGGAATTCCTGACATCTGGTCTTTCGGTCCTGATGGTCAAGAAAATACCGAAGATGACATTACCAGTTGGGGTGGCTCCAACACCAGTTCAGGAGATGCAGGCGGCGATGTCAGTGAGGATGAGTGAGATAGGCGTTAGGTATTAGGCGTTGGGCGTTAGGATTTCCAGGCGAGCCGGGGGTGTTAATCCCCTGGTTTCCTGTCTGGAAAAGTAATCTTCAGTGGAGAATTTCATGAACCGATCTGCGAAAACATCGGGTTATACTCTGCTGGAAATGATGGTCGTGTTGGCGATTTTGGCGGCACTGGCTGCGTTGACACTTCCTGCGATGAGGGGGCCTTTGGATAAAAGTCGGCTGCGCGGCGCCTCCCGACAAGTGCAGGCGGCGTTATCCAAAGCACGCTTCTTTTCGATTCGTAAAGGAACACGGGTCGAGTTTCGATACCAGCTCAACGGGAGCGACTGGGTCATCCAGACTGTTTCTTCGCAAAATACTGCGAGCGAAAATGAATTCGCTGGCGGCAACGAAAACTCAACTCCCTCGGGATTGAGCATCGAAAGCCCAGCCAACAATTCCGAATTCCTGGAAGATGGCCTTGAAACAAGCGAAGGGGAATGGGGGCAAGAGCAATCAGTTCTTCTTCGCCAGGGGGAACTGCCTGCAACAATTTCTTTTATCGAATTCCTGGAAGAGGATGAAACGGAATCATTCGAGAATTTTGTTGAGTTTCTAGCCGAAACGCCTGCTTCAGATTCAAATGAAATTGAACTGAACGAATCGGGAGAGCAGATTATCTGGTCGGAACCGATTCTCTTTTTGCCGAACGGTCGCACGGAAGATGCAACGATTCGTCTTTCCGGACCACGTGATTTTTATGTCGATTTGAAAATTCGCGGCTTAACGGGCGCAATCAGTTACACGGCTCCGTTTCGCATCCGTCAAGAGGAAGACAGCCTTTCAGAAACTGACATCAAAATTGAAACCGAGGAGGGAATCGAATGAATGCGTCTCGATTTTCTTCGCGCAGTTCTCGCAGTGGGTTCAGTTTGATTGAAGTCATACTGGCGACTGCGATTCTGATGGGAAGCGTGATTGTTCTTGCCCGCCTGGCTGGCATGGGACGCGAACAGGCCCACAAAGCCGCTTTGCACACAACCGCCCAGCAGCTTTGCGAAAACACGATGAACGAATTACTGCTCGGCCTGCGAACGCTGGAACTGATTGATGCTCAACCGTTGTTGCCTGCAGAATCGGAACAGCCGAGTGAGTTGGAAGACCTGGCAGCGGCGGAAGAACGCTTTGGTGGGGAGGACCAGTTTTCAGAAAGTCGCGATACTCTTTACGGCGAAGAAAATCAGGAGCAGGAATCGGAATGGCTTTATTCGGTTCGCCTGGAGCCGGTCGATTTAATGTCATCCATTTCAACAACCCAAACTCAGAATGTTGATGAATCGGTAACAGAAAATGACGGCTTGCAAAAATTAACCGTCAGCGTGAAGCAGTCCGACGAAGAACTTTTACGTCCCGTTCGCTTTTCGCTGACACGCTGGATTCGTACCAGCGAAATGGGGTCGTCTGATGAATTCGATTCCTCTTTCGGTTTGGAATCGACTGGAGGATTTCGATGAAAAAGGGATCCAACTCGCTGGATGGCTCAGACGCAATGCGTCTGAGTTGCACCGCAACAAGAGGCCGAGAATGTGATTTCGCAATGAGAAAAGACGTTAATAACTCACAGACAATTTGTTCGTTTTTTGCTCAGACAAAGTCTCTGGAAAGGCTTCTTGTGGCTGCGCCACCCAGACACTTCGTGTCTGGGCCATCCCGATGTTCTAACAAATTAACTCGCAACGGTTTTACGTTGTTGGAATTGTTAATTGCAGCGGTACTTGTTTCTGCCTTGATGTCGGCTGTGTGGGGGATCATGTCGCTTTACAACAGCATGCTGACCGCGGGGCAGGCAGAAGTGACCGAGCAACAACTTGTGCGTTCGCTGTTTCAGTTGATGTCAGAAGATTTCAGCACCGTGTTGACGCCGTTGGAAGAACGGAAGGTTCCGGAAGTTCCTTTGAACGCAGAAGAAAATGCTTTCGTTGAACTCGCTCAAGGCGATGAAGAGTTTTTACAGCAGCGATCTGTTTTTGATACCACCGCAAATAGCAGTAACCCTGCTGCACCGGTTTTTCTGGGAACATCGTCCGCGATTCGTATTACGACACACAGAGTGATCCCGCAAAAGATGGAATCCGAATTGTCTGAAATCGATTTGTTAAACGAGTTGGGAGGCAGTTCTTTTTCTGATGGTCAAACAGAGCAGGAAGGAGAGTCGCCTGCGGTTTCGGAATTTCAAACGGTCGTGTATCAGTTTCAACTTCCGGGGCAAAATGAATCGGGCCAATCGCTTCCAGCAGGGCTGTATCGTATTCAGGTTGATTCACTTGATCTAATTTCGTTGTTGGATACTCGTTCGACGCTTCAGGAATCTCGAGCAGAAGATGATGTGCAGATTGATCGGCTAACGCTTGAATCACTTCTGTTTCCACAACGTGATCGTCTGGAAGAGGCCGCAGAGACAGAACTCGAAACAGATCTCATCGTGCCTCATTACGATTTGGTGCCTGAGGTGGTCGGCTGTCAGTTTGAATATTTCGATGGAGCAAGCTGGGGTTCGATGTGGCCAACGGGTGAGAACAGCGAAGTTTCCTACCCGGCTGCGATCCGCATTCGGCTTGATGTGATTAACACGCAAGAATTAGAGAAACTGACTGCGTTAGAAACGCCGACTCAAGAACCAAACGAACTGGAACAGGAATTGAATGATTCCTTCAGTGCAGAGACAGATAATATTGAAACAAATCCGGGGTTGAATGCGGAGGAATCTGATCAGGAGAGTTCATCGCCATTTGCGGGAATAACTCCACGCAGTTATTGGCGAATTATTTTGTTGGAAAATCCGAAACCGCAGTATGAAGCAGATGGACTTGGGAGCCGAAGTGAAACCTCCACCAATTCGCTGGGAGGTTTTTGATAATGAAACGTAACATTACAAACCATTTGGAAAACGTTCGGCACAACAGGCAAGGTGTTGTCTTAATTGTTGTGTTAGTGCTGGTGATGATGATTGCGTTGGCGGGCTTCGGTTTTCTCTCGGCGATGTCAACTGAATATGAAGCGGCGAAAATTAACGGGCAGTTGATTCAGGCTCAACAGACACTCGCCAGTGCAGAAACGCTGTTGCTTTGGATTGCCGAGCAGTCAAAACAACAGCAGCAAACAGACGGTAGTTTGTTGAATCAGCCAGAACTTTTTCGCGGGCGAAGCATTCAAAGCATTGGCAGCGGTGAGCAGATCGCTGAAATGAGTAAAGCGGCAATTTCTTCAGCGAACCCCTGGCGATTTTCGGTTATTCACCCGGTCACGCGAAGAACGGCATCGAAATTGCAATTCGGTTTGCAGGACGAATCGGCACGGCTTCACCTGGCGATGGTTTTGGGATGGGAGCAGACGGAAGCGGGCACAGGACGAGCCGCGTTGATGCAACTGCCCGGCATGAGTGAACCAATCGCAGATGCACTGCTCGACTGGCTCGATGCGGATGATCAAGCCCGCGAATTTGGGGCAGAGAGTGACTACTATCAACGGCTCGATAAACCGTACAAGCCACGAAACGGGATCCCTGAAACAGTGGATGAACTACTTTTCGTCAAAGGGGTCACTCGTCAACTGCTTCACGGTTTTACAGGAGGAGCAGGTGATGAATTCGCTCTTTCAGAGTCGGTGACAGATTGGACACAGCTTCTTACCTGCACCAGTGCGGAAAGCAATCTCACTGCTGCAGGGAGTTCGAAAATCAATTTGAATTCGACCGATCTCGAAAAGCTGCATCAGGCACTTTCCGATCAGTTTGAGGAATCGTTGGTTCGGTACATTATTCTGGCGAGGCAATATGGTGTTTCTTTTGCAGATGAAAATTCCTCAACGTCTGCCGCTTCCGGCTCGACAGGTGAGCTCGCTTTTTCACTCGGTAAAGAATCTCAGTTTTCAATCGCTTCTCCTGCCTTGTTAATCGATTCTTATGTTGACGTCCCCGCCGGCAAAACGAAGCAGAGAATCCTCAGCCCGTTGCAATCAGACTCTCCCGATTTTATGGAGATGGTTGATCTTCTTTATTCACAAACAACGACAGTCCCAACAGAGATTATTGTGGGGCGAATTAACATCAATCTGGCAAGTGAAACGGTCCTGCGAGCGATTCCGGAAATGTCCACAGAGACCGCCTCGCAAATTGTTCAGCAGCGGGATTCGCTTGAGGAATCGGAAAGGGAAAATACCGCGTGGTTACTCAGTCATCAGGTGGTTTCTGTTGAGCAGTATCGAAAATGGTTTCCTTACATCACAACAGGGGGAGATGTTTTTACCGGCGAAATCGTTGTTTTCAGAAAAACCGGCGGCCCTTTCCTGCGACGGAAACTGACAATTGATGCTAGTAAACGCTCAACCTCAGTAGTAGACTGGATTGACCTTACCGACCAAGGCCTGCCTGCACCGTTATCACTTCTTGGTCAAAGTGATGCCGGGGAATCGCAGTTTTC